>NZ_JCANQV010000044.1:0-27583 GCF_059553635.1 Candidatus Streptomyces philanthi | reverse complement strand
CGTTGCCGTCGCCCTGGCCCGGGGACTCGTTGCCGCCGGTGGCCGACCCGGTGCCGCCGGTCGTGGGCGTCGTGGGACGGCCCGTGCCCGAGGTCTGCGACGGGTCCGGCGCGTCGCCGGTGTGGGACGGGGGCGGCGTCGTCTTCTCGTCGGTGGAGTCGTCCGGGGTCGCGGAGTCGGTCGGGTCCGCCGCGTCACCCGGGTCCGGGGTGGCGGAGTGGGACGGAGCGACGCCGGAGCCGAGGTCGGCTTCGAGGTCGAAGGTGGCGCCCTTGTCGTCACCGAGGGCGTTCTCGGTGTACGCGGCCCACACCTGGGCCGGGTAGCCACCGCCGTTGACGCGTCCGCCACCGCCGGCGCCCTTGAGGGTGACCTGCTTGCCCGGCGCCTCGCCGAACATGCCGACCGCGGTGACCAGCTTGGGCGTGTAGCCGACGAACCACGCCGACTTGTTGTCGTCGGAGGTGCCGGTCTTGCCCGCCGCCTGGTAGTCGGTGTTGCGGACCGCGGTGGCCGTACCGTCGTCGACCACTCCGCGCAGGACGGAGGTGAGGGTGTCGGCGGTCTTGCGGGTGATGACCTGGTCGCCGATCGGCTTGGGCAGGTCGGGGCCCGGGTCGGTGGCGTGCTCGGCCTTGACGACCAGCGTCGGGTTGACCTTCTTGCCGTGGTTGTCGAACGTGGCGTAGACACCGGCCATCTGGACGGGGCTGGCACCCATGGTGCCCAGCGTCATCGCGGGCTTGACGTCCATGGAGTCGCTCATACCCAGGGCGACCGCGGTCTGCTTGACCTTCTCCAGGCCGACGTCGGCGCCCATCTGCGCGAACACCGCGTTGACGGAGTTGTTGGTGGCCTGCTGGACGGTGATGTTGCCGTAGGTGCGCTCGTCCTCGTTCGGCGGGGCGAACGGGATGGTGCCGCCGACGACGGGACGGCGGTTGCGCCCGTCGTACACCGTGTTCGCGGTGATCGGGGCGCCGGCCTGGGTCCGGGAGCCGTTCTCCAGCGCCGAGGCCAGGATGATCGGCTTGAAGGTGGAGGCGGGCTGGTAGTCGGAGCGCCGCGCGTTGTTGTAGTAGTGCTTGATGTAGTCGAAGCCGCCGTACATCGCCACGATGTGGCCGTTCTCCGGGTCGACGGACGCGGCGCCGATCTGGGCGTTCGCGTCGACCTGTCGCCGCTTGGGGTCGAGGTCGTCCTGGAGCTTGGTCTTGACGGCCTGTTCCAGCGCCTTCTGCTTGTCGCGCTCGATGCCCAGGGTGACGGTCCAGCCGCCCATCTCGAACTTCTTCTCGTCCACGCCGTGGGCGAAGAGTTCCTTCTTGGCGGCGTCGATCAGATAGCCGGTGCGGCCGGTCATGCCGGGCTGGGGCTTGGGGGCCTGCGGCTTCTGGAAGTGCTGCTCGGCGCGCTCCTCGGGGGTGAGCCACTTCATCTCGACCATGTTGTCGAGGGTGTAGGCCCAGCGTTCCTGGACGCGCTTCTTGCCGGCCGCGGTGGCCTGCGCCCAGTCGTACTGGTTCGGCGCCTGGAGCAGCGAGGCGAGGTAGGCGCCCTGCGAGACGGTCAGCTTGTCGACGTCGACGCCGTAGTACGCCTGTGCCGCGGCCTGGATGCCGTAGGCGCCGCGGCCGTAGAAGCTGGTGTTGAGGTAGCCGGCGAGGATGTCCGACTTGTCGAACTTGCTGTCGACCTTGAGCGAGATGACGATCTCCTGGAGCTTGCGGGAGACCGTCTGCTCCTGGGAGAGGTAGTAGTTCTTGACGTACTGCTGGGTGATCGTCGAGCCGCCCTGCTTGCCCTGGCCCATGATCGTGTTCTTGATGCCGCGCAGGGTGCCCTTGAGGTCGATGCCGGAGTCCTCGTAGAACGTCTTGTTCTCGGCGGCGACGAAGGCGCGCTGCACGTCCTTGGGTATCCGGCTCAGCGGGACGCTCTCGCGGTTGAGCTGGCCGACGCGGGCCATGACGGTGCCGTCGGCGTACTTGTAGACGTTGCTCTGCAGCCGGGCCTCTTTGTTGCCGTCGGCCGGGACGTCCACGGACAGGTACAGCCCGACGAAGCCGAGGATGCCGAGGAGGCAGACCCCCAGGAAGGTTCCCAGGATCTTCTTCCAGGTGAAGAAGCGGCGTATGCCGCGTTTTTTCGTGGTCGTTCCGGCCTGGTGGGCGTCTTCCTGCTGCGCCCGTCCCGCGTCCGCTCGGCCCATTGCTCCCGCAACTCCAGTCGTTCCGCCCCCAGCTAACTCAGCTGTCGAAGCTAACACCGCACCTGTCATCAAATACGCATCGATCAAGCGCTTTTGCGACGTGACAAAGAGCACCCGGCAAAAGGGAACCATCGGGCAGGAGTTGCGCATCTACGATGGCGACGCGGTAAAGTGATATCACTTAGCTAGACCGACGACATCAGATCGCGCGGACACCGCAGGTGGGGCGCCCGCGCACCGACACGAAACGGGGAACCTCATGTCCGACCGGACGGCCGCGGCCGCCATCGAACCCGCCACCGGGCCCGCCCTGCCCGCACCCCAGGTCCGCGAGAAGGCGGCGCACAGCATGCGGGGCGGCTTCGCCCTGCTGCTGGGCATCGCCGGGGTCTGCGTGGCCGGCGGCCTCGCCTTCGCGGGCAAAGTGATCGCCTCCGACGGGAACACGGGCACCGGCGTCACCCTGCTGGTCGTCGCCGCCCTGCTGGCACTCGGATCGCTCCTGTTCATGGCGGGCGTGAAGATGGTCGCGCCCGGCGAGGCCCGGGTGATCCAGCTGTTCGGCCGCTACGTCGGCACGATCCGCACCGACGGCCTGCGCTGGGTCAACCCGCTCGCCACCGACAGCAGGATCTCCACCCGCGTCCGCAACCACGAGACCGCGGTCCTGAAGGTCAACGACGCCTACGGCAACCCGATCGAGCTGGCCGCGATCGTGGTGTGGAAGGTCGAGGACACCGCGCAGGCGCTGTTCGAGGTGGACGACTTCCTGGAGTTCGTCGCGACGCAGACCGAGGCGGCCGTGCGGCACATCGCCATCGAGTACCCCTACGACGCCCACGACGAGACGGACCTGTCGCTGCGCGGCAACGCCGAGGAGATCACCGAGAAGCTCGCCCTCGAACTGACCGCCCGGGTCCAGGCGGCCGGTGTGCGGATCGTCGAGTCCCGCTTCAGCCACCTCGCCTACGCCCCCGAGATCGCCTCGGCGATGCTCCAGCGGCAGCAGGCCGGCGCGGTCGTCGCGGCCCGGCAGCACATCGTCGAGGGCGCGGTCGGCATGGTCGAGCAGGCCCTGGACCGGATCAGCCAGCAGGGCATCGTGGAACTGGACGAGGAGCGCAAGGCGGCCATGGTGAGCAATCTGATGGTGGTGCTGTGCGGTGACCGCGCCGCGCAGCCGGTCCTCAACACGGGCTCGCTCTACCAGTGAGCGCCGACACCCCCGAGGGGCCCGGTACGCGGGACGACCGGGCCCCGGCCAAGCGGCCGCAGCGGCGCAAACAGATGCTGCTGCGGCTCGACCCGCTGGTTCATGACGCGCTGACGCGCTGGGCGGGTGACGAGCTGCGCAGCGCCAACGCCCAGATCGAGTTCCTGCTCCGCAAGGCCCTCGCCGAGGCGGGCCGTCTGCCCCGGGGGGCGGGCGGTCTCCCCCGGCGGGGCCGACCGCCCAAGGAACCGGGCGACTGACACCCCGCCGGCCGGCGGAAACATCCTCCCTTCCCGCTCCACACCCCGCGTATACATCGCATGTATACACCTCGTGTAGAGTGCGCGGCATGCACATCGGATACCGCCTGCCCGCGTTCCCGGAGGTCCCCGCATGATCCCGTCCGGTTCCCTGCTGGAGGCCCGCCAGCTGCGCAAGGCGTACGGGGCCACCCCCGCGCTCGACGGCGCGGACTTCTCCGTCCACCCCGGCGAGGTCGTCGCCGTCATGGGCCCCTCCGGGTCCGGGAAGTCGACCCTGCTGCACTGCCTCGCGGGCATCGTCACCCCCGACAGCGGAACCGTCCGCTACGACGGGCGCGAGCTGTCCGCCATGAGCGACACCGAGCGCAGTAGGCTGCGCCGGACGGAGTTCGGCTTCGTCTTCCAGTTCGGCCAGCTCGTACCGGAACTGACCTGCCTGGAGAACGTCGCGCTGCCGCTGCGCCTGAACGGCACGGCGCGCAAGGAGGCGGAGGCGCGCTCACGGGAGTGGATGGCGCGGCTGGAGGTCGACGGCGTCGCGGCCAAGCGGCCCGGCGAGGTCTCCGGCGGCCAGGGCCAGCGCGTCGCGGTCGCCCGCGCGCTCGCCGCCCGGCCGCGGGTGGTCTTCGCCGACGAGCCGACCGGCGCCCTGGACTCCCTCAACGGCGAACGGGTCATGACGCTGCTGACGCAGGCGGCCCGGGAGACCCGTGCCGCGGTGGTCCTGGTCACCCACGAGGTACGGGTCGCCGCGTACTCCGACCGGGAGATCGTGGTCCGGGACGGTGTGGCACGGGAGAAGGTGAGCAGCGCATGACCGTTGTCGGTGAACGCGCCGGACGGCGCGACGACGCGACGAAGGACCCCCGTCCTCCGTCCGGCCTCGCCGCCTGGGCCCGCGATCTCGGTATGGGGATGCGGTTCGCGTACGGGGGCGGGCGCGAGGGCTGGGTCCGTACGGCGCTGACCGCCGTGGGCGTGGGCCTGGGCGTCCTGCTGCTGCTCGCCGCCTCCTCGGCCCCGCATCTGATGGACGGGCGCAGCCAGCGCTCCTTCGACCGGGAGGCCCGGTACTCCCAGGAGGCCGCGCCCTCGCAGCGGACGCTGCTCGTCACCGGCGCGCCGACGGAGTTCCGCGGCAACCCCATCGTGGGCTCGCTGGTCCGGCCGGAGGGCCCCGGCGCCCCCGTTCCGCCGGGGGTGGCGGCGCTGCCCCGGCCC
This sequence comes from Candidatus Streptomyces philanthi, assembly GCF_059553635.1. Classification (NCBI taxonomy): domain Bacteria; kingdom Bacillati; phylum Actinomycetota; class Actinomycetes; order Kitasatosporales; family Streptomycetaceae; genus Streptomyces; species Candidatus Streptomyces philanthi. The sequence goes on along the minus strand of NZ_JCANQV010000044.1, from coordinate 22,674 downwards.
GGCGAGATGGTCGTCTCCCCCGCGCTGAAGGACCTGCTGGCCGCCGACTCCAGCCGGCTGCTGCGGGAGCGGCTGCCGTACAAGATCGCCGGCACCATCGGGGACGCCGGTCTGCTGAGCCCGACCGAGCTGGTGTACTACGCGGGCAGTGACCGCCTGGAGGCCGGCAAGGACTTCGCCTACCGGGTCACGAGCTTCGGGTTCGCGGAGCCCCAGGGGAAGCTGGACCCGCTGCTGCTCGTACTGATCATCGTGGGCTGCGTGGTGCTGCTGATGCCGGTGGCCATCTTCATCGCCACCGCCGTCCGCTTCGGCGGCGAACGCCGCGACCGGCGGCTGGCCGCGCTCCGGCTGGTCGGCACCGACATCCGCACCACCCGCAGGATGGCGGCGGGCGAGGCCCTGTTCGGCTCGCTGCTGGGACTCCTGGTCGGGGCCGTCCTCTTCCTGGTGGGCCGGCAGTTCAGCGGCTCGATCGTCGTCTGGGGCACCAGTGTCTTCCCGGCGGACGTGGTACCCGACCCGCTGCTGGCCGCGGTGGTCGTCCTCGCCGTCCCGCTCTCCGCCGTCGCCGTCACCCTCTTCGCGCTGCGCGGCGTCAGCATCGAGCCGCTGGGCGTCACCCGCAACGCGGCCACCCGGCGCCGCCGGCTGTGGTGGCGGCTCCCGCTGCCCGTCGCCGGCCTGGCCCTGCTGCTGACCACCGACCGGCTGGACAGCGGGTTCTCCCCCCGCACCCCGTACGTGGTCGCGGGCGGCGCGGTGCTGGTCCTGCTCGGCGTCACCCTGCTGCTGCCCTGGGCGATCGAGGCGCTGGTGCGCCGGCTGCGCGGCGGCCCGGTGCCCTGGCAGCTCGCCGTCCGCCGCCTCCAGCTCGGCAGCGGCTCCGCGGCCCGTGCGGTCAGCGGCATCACCGTCGCGGTCGCCGGAGCCATCGCCCTCCAGCTGTTCTTCTCCGGCATCCAGAACGACTTCTCCAAGGACACCGGCCAGGACGACACCCGCGCCCAGCTGGCGCTCAGGCCGCAGGTGCGCGACTACGACGCGGTCCGCTCCCTGGCGGAGGAGTTCCGCAGGGCCCCGGGCACCCGGCACGTCCTCGCGACCCTCTCCGGCAATGTCGGCAGGCCCGGCCCGGCCCCCGAGGACGGCGAAGCCGACGTCAGCGCCCAGCTGACCGTCGGTGACTGCGGCAGCCTGCGCGAGATGGCGAGGATCGGTTCCTGCAAGGACGGTGACGTCTTCATCGTCCGCGACGGCACCGCGTCGGACCCGGAGGACTTCGTCCGGCCCGGGGCCGTGGTCCGCCTCGACGGCCCGGTCGCCGGCCCGGCCAAGGGGGGCAGGCCCCCGCTGTGGACGGTGCCCGCCTCGGCACGCGAGGCCGGCTCCCGCGACGACCCCCTGGGCATGCGGTCCTCCGGCATCTTCGCCACTCCCGGCGCCCTGGACACCACCCGTGTCGCCGACGCCATGGCGTCGATCATGATCCGGGTGGACCCCGCCGTACCGGACAGCCTGGAGCACGCCCGCAACACCGCGGTCCGCATCAACCCGGCGACGGCCGTACAAACCCTCCAGAACCAGGAGCGCGACAAGAATTTCGCCACCATCCGCACCGGTCTGCTCATCGGCTCCACCGCGATCATGGTGCTGATCGGCGCGAGCATGTTCGTCGGCACCCTGGAGCAGCTCCGTGAGCGCCGCCGGCTGCTGTCGGTCCTGGTCGCGTTCGGCACCCGGCGCGGCACGCTCGCCTGGTCGGTGCTGTGGCAGACCGCGCTGCCGGTCGCCCTGGGCCTGGCCCTCGCCTTCGTCTCGGGCCTCGGCATCGGGTTCGCGCTGCTGAGGATGGCGGGCAAGTCCGCTCTCGACTGGTCGGCGGTGTGGCCACTGCCGATCGCGGGCGCCGCCGTGGTCCTGATGGTGACGCTGATGAGCCTGCCACCGCTGTGGCGGATGATGCGTCCCGACGGCCTGCGCACCGAGTGACACGGTGCGGGTGGGGCGGTCCCGTCAACGGCACGGGACCGCCCCACCCGCTGTACCACCGGCGTATACACCCCGAGAACACCCACGACGTAAGGTGGACGGCATGTCAATCGGTCATACGCTGCTGGGCCTCCTGGAGTCCGGTCCCCGCCACGGCTACGACCTCAAGCGGGCCTTCGACGAGCACTTCGGCCAGGACCGCCCGCTGCACTACGGGCAGGTTTACTCCACCATGTCCCGGCTGCTGAAGAACGGCCTGGTCGAGGTGGACGCCGTGGAGGCGGGCGCGGGGCCCGAGCGCAAGCGCTACGCGATCACGGACGCGGGTGTCACCGATGTCGCCCAGTGGCTCGCCCGGCCCGAGAAGCCCGAGCCGTACCTCCAGTCGACCCTCTACACCAAGGTCGTCCTGGCGCTGATGACCGGCCGCGACGCGGGCGAGCTGCTGGACGGTCAGCGGGCCGAGCATCTGCGGCTGATGCGCGGGCTGACCGAGCGCAAGCGCGGCGGCGACCTCGCCGACCAGCTGATCTGCGACCACGCGCTGTTCCATCTGGAGGCCGATCTGCGCTGGCTGGAGCTGACCGCCGCCCGGCTGGACCGGCTGGCACGAGCGGTGCGCGGATGACACCGGAAGGTTCCCTGCTGGCCGCCGAGGGACTGCGCAAGACGTACGGCCGCACCCCCGCGCTGGACGGCGCGGACTTCTCCGTCCACCCCGGCGAGGTCGTCGCGGTGCTCGGCCCGTCCGGCTCCGGCAAGTCGACGCTGCTGCACTGCCTCGCCGGCATCGTGCTGCCCGACAGCGGCACTGTCCGCTACGGCCCCCATGTGCTCACCGATCTGCCCGACGCCCGGCGCAGCGCCCTGCGCCGCACCGACTTCGGGTTCGTCTTCCAGTTCGGTCAGCTCGTCCCGGAGCTGACCTGCCTGGAGAACGTCGCGCTGCCGCTGCGGCTCAACGGGGTCCGGCGCAAGGACGCCGAGCAGCGGGCCCGTGAGTGGCTGGAGCGCCTGGAGGTCGACGGCGCCGGCGGCCACCGGCCCGGTGAGGTCTCCGGCGGCCAGGGCCAGCGGGTCGCGGTGGCCCGCGCGCTGGCGACCCGGCCGCGGGTGATCTTCGCCGACGAGCCCACCGGCGCCCTGGACTCCCTCAACGGCGAACGGGTGATGTCCCTGCTGACCGACGCGGCCCGGGACACCAACGCCGCCGTCGTGCTGGTCACCCATGAGGCGCGGGTGGCCGCCTACTCCGACCGTGAGGTCGTCGTCCGCGACGGCACGGTGAAGGACATGCTGGCGGGCCTGGCATGAGTGCGGGCCGCTCCCCGGGCGGCATACGCGACGCGGCCCGGGAACCCGGCCCGCCGACGGCACCGTCCGGCCCCCGTGCCGCCCCGCTCCCCCCGGCACCCACCACTCCCGGGCGTCTCGCCGTCTGGGCGCGCGACCTCGCCCTGGGCATGCGGTTCGCGGCCGGCAGCGGCCGCCGCGGCTGGGTCCGTACGGGGCTGACCGCCGTCGGGGTCGCCCTCGGCGTCGCCGTCCTGCTGGTCGGCGCTTCCGTCCCCGGTCTGATGGACGCCTGGCACGGCAGGGAGAAGGCGCGCGAGAACCTCGGCCAGCTCCATGAACCCGCCCGCTCCGACACCACGGTGCTCTACGCCTCCCGCGACACGGTCTTCCACGGCCGGGAGATCCGCGGCCGGGTGGTCCGCCCGGACGGCAGCCGTCCCCCCGTACCCCCGGGACTCACCCGCCTGCCCGGTCCCGGCCGGATGGCGGTGTCCCCCGCGCTCAAGGAACTGCTGGAATCCCCCGAGGGCGCGCTGCTGCGCGAGCGCCTCGACCACCGCGTCGACGCGGTCATCGGCGACGGGGGACTGCTCGGCCCGGCCGAACTCACCTACTACGCGGGCAGCGCCGACCTGCGGGAATCCGACGCGTACCGCATCGACCACTTCGGCAAGGACTGGAAGCCGAGGCCGCTGGAACCACAGGCCGCCCTGCTGGTGATCATGACGTGCGTGGTGCTGCTGACGCCGGTGGTCGTCTTCCTCACCACCTCCGTGCGCTTCGGCAGCGAACGGCGTGAGCACCGGCTCGCCGCGCTCCGCCTGGTCGGCTGCGACGTACCCACCACCCGGCGGATCGGGGCCGGCGAGGTGCTGTTCGCCTCGCTGCTGGGGCTGGTCGCGGGCGGCGCGCTCTTCCTCGGCCTGCGGCAGGCCGCCGCGGTGATCACCTTCGGGCGGATCAACGTCTTCCCGTCCGACGTGGCCCCCGGCCCGCTCGCCGCCGTACTGATCGCCGTCCTCGTCCCGGCCGCCTCGGTACTGGTGACGCTGTTCGCGCAGCGGCGGGTGACGGTGGAGCCGCTGGGCGTGGTCCGCGAGCGGCCGCGCGTCCGCCGCAGGCTGTGGTGGCGGCTGCTGCTCCCGGCCACCGGGGCGCTGCTGCTCGCCCCGCTGACCGCGGGGCAGGAGTGGGCCGGCACCCCGCTGAGCACCGTGCGGCTGGCGTCCGGTTCGATGCTGCTGCTGCTCGGGGTCACGGCGCTGCTGCCGTGGCTGGTGGACGCGGTCGTGGGCCGGCTGCGCGGCGGCCCGGTGCCCTGGCAGCTCGCCGTCCGCCGCCTCCAGCTGACCAGCGGTCCGGTGACCCGCACGGTCGCCGGGATCACCGTCGCCCTCGCCGGGGCCATCGCGATCCACATGCTCTTCACCGGCATGCAGCTGGGGTTCAGCCTGGGGTACGCCGAGGCGGGCAAGCGGCCGTGGCTGGGCTTCTGGCAGCAGGCGGGCGACTGGGACCGCGCCGAGCGGACCCTCGCCGCGCTGCGCGCCACCCCCGGGGTGAGTGCCGCGCACGGCACCGTCACCGCCTCCGTCGCACCACCGCCGCCCGCCCCCGCCGACGCCCGGCCGCAGAATCTCGCCGTCGGCGACTGCGCCGAGCTGCGCGAGGTCGCGGTGCTGCCGTCCTGCCGTCCCGGCCAGGTCTTCCTCACCCATACCCGCGACAAGCGCGTCCTGCGGCCCGGCGCGACCGTCGACCTCCATCCGCGGCTCGACGAGGACGAACCGGCCGACCCCCGGCTGTGGAAGATCCCCGCCGACGCCGGCACGGTCCGGGCCCTTCCCGTGGGCGACGGCAGGATGGGTTCCACGTACGACATCCTGGTCACCCCGTCCGCGATCGACGCCCGCCTCCTCGACGACGCCTACACGGAGTTGACGGTGGCCTACGACCGGGACGTCCCCGAGGCCGTGGAGCGCGTCCGCAACACCGCGGCCCACGCCGACGGCGCGCTCCGCGAGTTCTCCTTCGTCGACAATCCGCACGACCAGCAGTACTCCAGCATCCGCGACGGCCTGTTCGCGGGCGCCCTGGTGACGTTGACGCTGATCGGTACGGGCCTGATCGTCACGACGGTGGACCAGCTCCACGAGCGCCGCCGGATGCTGTCGGCGCTGGACGCCTTCGGCACCCGCAGATCCACCCTGGGCTGGTCGGTCCTGTGGCAGACGGCCGTCCCGGTCGTGCTCGGCGTCGGTCTGGCGGTGGGCTGCGGGCTGGCGCTGGGCTGGCTGCTGCTGTCGATGGCCGGCATCCCGAAGACGGTCGACTGGCCGGTGGTGGCGGGGATGGCGGGCAGCGGCGCGGGGGTGATCCTCTTCGTCACGGCGCTGAGCCTGCCGCCGCTGTGGCGGATGATGCGCCCCGACGGCCTGCGGACGGAGTGACGCACGGCCCGGCGCCGGTCACTCCCCCTCGACGATCCGTACCGGCAGTCCGCGCAGCTCCTTCCGCAGCGCGCCGGCGAACTCCTCGAACTCGCGCTGCCGGGCGGCGCCGCTGCGCATGACCAGGGCGATCCGCCGGGACGGCGCGGGGTCGGCGAAGTACGCGGTGGTCAGCAGGTCGTTGCGGCCGGTCTCGACGCGCAGCGCGGTGCGCGGCAGCAGGGTGACGCCGAGTCCGCCGGCCACGAGCTGGACGAGGGTGGACAGTCCGGCCGCGCTGGTCGCCTCGGGGGCGCCGGCCTCCCGGCCCGCCTCGCGGCAGATGTCCAGCGCCTGGTCACGCAGGCAGTGGCCCTCGTCGAGGAGCAGCAGGTCCAGTTCTCTCAGGGCCTGGCGGGGGATGTCGCCGCGGCCGCCGAGCCAGTGGTCCTGGGGGGCCACCAGGACGAAGTCCTCGTCGAAGAGGGGCAGTTCGGTCAGGTTCGGGACGCCGAGGGGGACGGCGAGCAGCAGCAGGTCGAGCCGCCCGTGGGCGAGCCCGTCGAGCAGGGAGGCGGTCTGCTCCTCGTGGACCTGGAGGTCGAGGTCCGGGTAGGTGCCGTGGACCAGCCGCAGCACCGTGGGCAGCAGATACGGTGCGACGGTCGGGATGACGCCGAGCCGCAGCACGCCGGTGAAGGGGGCGCGGGCCGCCTCCGCCTCCTCCAGCAGATCACCGACCGCTTCCAGCACGGCCCGGGCGCGTACGGCGATGCGCTCCCCCGCCGGGGAGAGCAGCACCTTGCGCGTCGTACGCTCCAGGAGTTGCACGCCGAGCGCTTCCTCCAGGGCGGAGACCGCGCCGGACAGCGCGGGCTGGCTCATCCCGATCTCGGCCGCCGCCTCCCTGAAGTGCAGGTGCTCCGCCACGGCGGCGAAGGCCCGCAGCTGGGCGAGGCTGGGTTGGCGCGGCTGCCGGGACCGCCCGGCAGGGCTCGCAGGGGACGTCACTGATAACCACCTCCGATCAACATCAACCAGTCTAGCTATTTCCCTGATCAATGCCGACTGTGGCAAGGTGTAACCCGTCCAACCCCGTAAGAAAGACCCCGTACCCCTTAAAAGGGACATTACGCGGGCCTTTCTCTGCTGCAAGGAGAACGCGTGCTCACTGTCGGTGACAAGTTCCCCGAGTTCGATCTGACCGCCTGTGTCTCTCTGGAGAAGGGCAAGGAGTTCGAGCAGATCGACCACAAGACCTACGAGGGCAAGTGGAAGATCGTCTTCGCGTGGCCGAAGGACTTCACCTTCGTGTGCCCCACCGAGATCGCCGCCTTCGGCAAGCTGAACGACGAGTTCGCCGACCGTGACGCGCAGATCCTCGGCTTCTCCGGCGACTCCGAGTTCGTGCACCACGCCTGGCGCAAGGACCACCCGGACCTGACCGACCTGCCCTTCCCGATGCTGGCCGACTCCAAGCACGAGCTGATGCGCGCGCTCGGCATCGAGGGCGAGGACGGCTTCGCGCAGCGCGCCGTCTTCATCGTCGACCAGAACAACGAGATCCAGTTCACCATGGTGACCGCCGGCTCCGTCGGCCGTAACCCCAAGGAGGTCCTGCGGGTCCTGGACGCCCTGCAGACCGACGAGCTGTGCCCCTGCAACTGGTCCAAGGGCGACGACACCCTCGACCCGGTCGCGCTCCTCGCGGGCGAGTGAGCTGATCCCTCATGGCACTCGACGATCTGAAGTCCGCCGTTCCGGACTACGCCAAGGACCTCAGGCTGAACCTCGGTTCGGTCATCGGCAACAGCCCGCTGCCGCAGCAGCAGCTGTGGGGCACCGTCCTGGCCTGCGCGATCGCCTCGCGCTCGCCGAAGGTGCTGCGTGAGCTGGAGCCCGAGGCGAAGGCCAACCTCTCCCCCGAGGCGTACACCGCCGCCAAGTCGGCCGCCGCCATCATGGCGATGAACAACGTCTTCTACCGGACGCGCCACCTGCTCTCCGACCCGGAGTACGGGACGCTGCGCGCCGGTCTGCGGATGAACGTCATCGGCAACCCCGGTGTGGAGAAGGTCGACTTCGAGCTGTGGTCGCTGGCCGTCTCGGCCGTCAATGGCTGCGGCATGTGCCTCGACTCGCACGAGCAGGTGCTCCGGAAGGCCGGCGTGGACCGCGAGACGATCCAGGAGGCATTCAAGATCGCCTCCGTTCTCCAGGCCGTCGGCGCCACGCTCGACGCCGAGGCCGCACTGGCGGAGTGATCCGGCGGTACGCGCAGCGGTAGGACACCACACGACCCCGCGGACGACATGTCCGCGGGGTCGTGTGTGTTCCGGACCGGGGTGCTACTCCCCCGCGGGCTCGGGCGCGGGCGCGCCCGCCGGCACCCGGGCCGGTTCCTTCGCCGGGCCCGTCGCGCCCTGGGCCCGCGGCACCGCCTGGACCGCCTGCTCCTGCGAGTAGGCGCGCAGATAGCCGACGACGGTGTTGCTGACGGCGACCAGCGGGACGGCCACCACCGCACCGCCGATCCCGGCCACCAGGCCGCCGGCCGCGACGGAGAGGATCACCGCCAGCGGGTGGACGCGCACCGCGCGCCCGAGGATGAACGGTTGCAGCACATGCCCCTCGATCTGCTGCACCGCCAACACCACCACCAGCACCATCAATGCCGTGAACACCCCCTGCGTCACCAGCGCGACCACACACGCCAGCGCGCCGGAGATCACCGCACCCACCAGCGGGATGAACGCGAACAGGAAGATGAAGACGGCGAGCGGGACCGCCAGCGGGACATCGAGGAAGTACAGGCCGATGCCGATGAACACGGCGTCGATCAACGCGACCAGCACCGTGCCGCGCACATAGGCCGTCAGCGTCCGCCAGGCCCGCGGACCGGCCCCGGCCACGCCCTCCCGCGCCGCGGAGGGGACCAGCTTGAGCAGCCAGGTCCAGATCCGCCGGCCGTCGTAGAGCAGGAACAGCGTGGTGAACATCGCCAGGAGGATGCCGGTGAGCACCTCCAGGACGACGGTGACGCCCTCCAGCCCCGCCGAGGTGATCGCCTCGGTGTTGGCGCCGACGGCGTCCTGGAGGTTCTTGGCGATGCCGTTGATCTGGCTCTCGGTCACATGGAACGGGCTCTTGAGCAGCCAGCCCTTCAACTCGGTGATGCCCTGCTGGATGCGGTACGAGAGCAGGTCGATGTTCGCCTGCACCTGCCACACCACGAACCAGCAGACCAGCCCCATCACCACGAACCCGCCGACGAAGGTCAGCGCCGTGGCCAGACCGCGCGGCAGCCCGTGCCGCCGCAGCCACGCCACCGTCGGCTGGAGCAGCGCGGTGATCAGCAGCGACGCGACGAAGGCCAGGACGACCAGGTCGAGGGCGGTGATGATCTGGGCCAGCACCCATACCGTCCCGGCCAGCACCAGCAGCCGCCAGCCGGCCTCGGCGGCGACCCGTACCCCCCACGGCACCGCCTGGACGGGGTCGGGGCGGGCCGCGACGGCCGGCGCGTAGGAGGGCGGCGCGGGCACCGACTCCGGTGGGCGCGGCGCCGGGTCCGCTTGCTTCGGGGCGGTGTCCTTCGGGGGGACATCCTTGCGTTCGGCGGTGTCCGCCGGGACGTCGCCGGGCGCCTGGGCGGCCACGGTGTCCGTGGTTTTCCGCAGCTCCACGGGGCCCGTGCTCTCGCGCAGTTCCGCGGGGTCGTCGGCCGCCGCCGCGGCCTCCGCGCGGCGGCGCTGCTCCTCCAGCCGCTGCGCGAGCCGCGTAAGACCGGCGCCGGCTCCGCCGACCCAGTGCGGCAATCTCGACATGTCGCTTCCTTTTCCGTCCCGCTGCGCTCCTGACGGAACCGACGTTACCCGTCCGCACGTACGAAAACCCCCGCCGCTGACGCGGTCGGGGGTCTCGGTTGTGCGACGGGTACGGAGCGGGGCTCAGTACCAGCTGTTGGCCTGCCAGAACGACCAGGCGCCGCAGGGGCTGCCGTAGCGGCCGTTCATGTAGTTCAGGCCCCACTTGATCTGCGTGGCCGGGTTGGTCTGCCAGTCGGCGCCCGCGGAGGACATCTTGGTGCCGGGCAGCGCCTGGACGAGGCCGTAGGCACCCGAGGAGGCGTTGGTGGCCCGGTAGTTCCAACCGGACTCATGGCTGACGATGTTGCTGAAGCACTGGAACTGGTCGCCGGGGACGATCTGCCGTGCGAGGGCCTGCGTCTCGGCGACGGTGTACGAGCTCTTGCCGACCAGGTCGCCGATGTCGGTGCGGTCGGAGGAACGGTTGGCTGCCAGCTCCTCCTTCTTCTTCCGCTCCTCGGCGTCCTTCTTGGCCTTGGCGGCCTTCTCCTCGTCGGCCGCGTCCTTCTTCTCCTGCGCGGTCTGCGCGGCGGCCTTGCGTGCCGTTTCCTGGGCGGCCTTGAGCGCGGCGGCGTCGGCCTGGGTGTACTGGTCGTCCGCCTGCTGCGTCAGGGACGCCGTCTGCACCTGGGCCTGCTGGCCTGCGGGGATTTCGGCGATCGTCGCGTCGGCCGCGGTCGCCTCGGCGTTGGCGACCGTGGACTGCCCGCTGCCCGCGGCGACGCCGACAACGGCGCCGACGGTGGTGACCGCGGTGGCGGAGGCCACGGCGAATCCCCGGACCGAGATCCGGCTCACACGTATTCCTTCCAGCATCGTCCGCATAGGTGACCTCGCGGACGCAATCGTGCCCCTGGCGCTGGCCTCCCCTTGTTCCGTCCCCCTGTTGAGCGGTGGGGGACGACTGGCCACGGGAGGCACGGACCCGGTACGTCCCCCGCGAGGGGTCCGCGTGGTGCTCGGGCGGCACACGGCGGTCTCTATGCAGTTCGGTGGGGTCCGCACCGCTGGGGGTGCGGGTATGCCGTATGCGGGGCCTGACAGGACCCAGACTCTGCCCGAACGAGACGCCGGGAATCAATTCTCCGTTGCGTGTGAAAGCTCACACCCCGTTTGGCCGCAAGGATTCGTGGATGTTCCCGCGCGTACGGGCGCCGTCCGACTAAGCTCCTGCGCTTTGCCGGACGGCGCCGCGGGTCCACACCCGGTCAGACCCGGCCCTCCTCCAGCATTTCGGTCACCAGGGCGGCGATCGGGGACCGCTCCGAGCGGCTGAGCGTGACATGGGCGAACAGCGGATGCCCCTTCAGCTTCTCCACCACCGCGACCACACCGTCGTACCTGCCGACCCGGAGGTTGTCGCGCTGGGCGACATCATGCGTCAACACCACACGCGAATTCGCCCCGATACGGGACAGAACGGTCAACAGGACGTTGCGCTCCAGGGACTGCGCCTCATCGACGACGACGAACGCGTCGTGCAGCGAACGGCCCCGGATGTGGGTGAGCGGCAGGACCTCCAGCATCCCCCGCTCCACGACCTCCTCGATGACGTCCTTGGTGGTCACCGCGGACAACGTGTCGAAGACGGCCTGGGCCCAGGGGCTCATCTTCTCCGCCTCGCTGCCCGGCAGATAGCCCAGTTCCTGTCCGCCCACCGCGTACAACGGCCGGAACACCATCACCTTGCGGTGCTGCCGGCGCTCCAGCACCGCCTCCAGCCCCGCGCACAGCGCCAGCGCCGACTTGCCCGTACCGGCCCGGCCGCCCATCGAGACGATGCCGACCTCCGGGTCGAGCAGCAGGTCCAGGGCGATGCGCTGCTCCGCGCTGCGGCCGTGGATGCCGAACGCCTCCCGGTCGCCGCGTACCAGCCGCACCGCGCCCTCGGCGGTGACCCGCCCCAGCGCCCTGCCCCGCTCCGACTGGAGCACCAGGCCGGTGTGGACGGGCAGGTCCTCCGCGCCGGAGACGGCGGTGACCTCGTCGGCGAAGAGCGCGTCGACCTCCTCGGCGGTGACGGTGAGTTCGCTCATCCCCGTCCAGCCGGAGTCGGTGACGGCCAGTTCCGCGCGGTACTCCTCGGCCAGCAGCCCCACGGAGGACGCCTTGATGCGCATCGGCAGATCCTTGGAGACGACGGTGACGTCGTACCCCTCCGCCTGGAGGTTGCGGGCGACCGCCAGGATGCGCGAATCGTTGTCACCGAGACGGCTGTGCCCGGTGAGGAAGGCGGCGGGCAGCAGACCGGGGTCGGAGTGGTTCAGCTCCACTCTGAGCGTGCCGCCCAGCTCCCCGATGGGCAGGGGCGCGTCGAGCCGCCCGTACCGCACCCGGTACTCGTCGAGCAGACGCAGTGCCTGCCGGGCGAAGTAGCCGAGTTCCGGATGGTGCCTCTTGGCCTCCAACTCCGTGACCACGACGACGGGCAGCACGACCTCGTGCTCGTCGAAGCGGGCCATGGCGCCTGGATCGGCCAGCAGGACGCTGGTGTCCAGGACGTAGGTGCGCCGGCCGTTGTCACGGCGCTTGCTGCTGTTCACCACGGGTGGACGTACCCCCTCGCATGAGGTCGGGGTGCGACGGCGTCGCGGGGCGGTCGGGCCTCGGGGGAGGGTCCCCGGGCCCCCGGCCGCAGAGCGACCGGACCGGTCTCTGGCCACAGTGCGCGGGCCGAGCACCGGCCCTTCGCGTCGTCCGTGCGCTGCGCACGGTCGTCCGTGATGTGCAAAGGGCCTCCCGGGCGGGCGGCTCCCGCGCCGCCCGCTGAGACGCGGCGTCCGATGTCCGGTCCCGGACGCCGATCTGGGAGGAACATTCCCGCGATGCCGTGCCGCCATGCCACGGCATATGACAGACGGTCGGTGAACTGTCCGTGAACAGGTGATCGTTACGGGCGTCACCGCAGGTGAGAGGCGCCGCGCCGGACGAGCGGCCGAAAAGGACGACGGGCCGTCACCCCGAGGGTGCGGCCCGGTCCTCCGCCGGACTCCTGTTGCCGGCTAGAAGCCGTACCGCCGGTTCCGGGCCGCGTAGTCGCGCAGGGCGCGCAGGAAGTCGACCTTCCGGAACGCGGGCCAGAAGACCTCGCAGAAGTAGTACTCCGAATGGGCGCTCTGCCAGAGCATGAAGCCGGAGAGGCGCTGCTCGCCGCTGGTGCGGATGACCAGGTCCGGGTCGGGCTGGCCGCGGGTGTAGAGGTGCTCGGAGATCAGGTCGATGTCGACGATCTCGGCCAGTTCCTCGAAGGAGGTGCCGCGCTCGGCGTGCTCCAGCAGCAGCGAGCGGACCGCGTCCGCGATCTCCTGGCGCCCGCCGTAGCCGACCGCGACATTGACGAGGATGCCGGTGTTGTCGAGGGTGGCCTGCTCGGCCTCCTTGAGGACCCGCTGGGTGCCGTCCGGCAGCAGATCGGCGTTGCCGACGTGGTGCACCCGCCAGCGCCCGTCGGCCGCCAGGTCGCGCACGGTGTTCTCGATGATGCCGAGCAGCGGGGTCAGCTCGCCCTCGGGCCGGTCCAGGTTGTCCGTCGACAGCAGCCAGAGCGTGACGACCTCGACCTCGGTCTCCGCGCACCAGCCCAGCAGCTCGCCGATCTTGGCCGCTCCGGCCTGGTGGCCCTGCTCGGTGGTGCGGCCGTCGGCCCGCGCCCAGCGGCGGTTGCCGTCCAGGATGACGCCGATGTGCTTGGGGACCTGGGTGTGGTCCAGGCGCCCCTCCACCCGGCGCGCGTACATGCGGTAAACCCATTTGCGCAGTGCAGGCGGATACGGGATGCGCATCCCGGAAGATCGCAGCATGTGTGGTCCAGCCCCTCCGTGCCCATGGCGGTCGCCCCGTCGCCTCAAGTCGGCAACTTTACTTCTCGGGTCTCTCGACGGCCCAATCAGGTGTGTCACAAGTCCGTGATAAGGAGAGGACCATGACTGGCACCTCTCCCTACGGCGCCGCGGATTCGCGCTATGACTCGATGGAGTATCGGCGCTCGGGCCGCAGCGGCCTCAAACTTCCGGCCATCTCCCTCGGACTGTGGCACAACTTCGGTGACGACCGCACCTTGAGTTCCCAGCGGGACATCCTGCGCAGGGCCTTCGACCTGGGCGTGACACACTTCGACCTGGCCAACAACTACGGCCCGCCGCCGGGTTCCGCCGAGCTGAACTTCGGAAAGCTCTTCGCGCAGGACTTCCGGCCCTACCGCGACGAGATGATTCTCTCCACCAAGGCCGGATATCTGATGCATCCGGGTCCTTACGGCGAATGGGGTTCCCGGAAATACCTTCTCTCGTCGCTCGACGCCTCACTGAAGCGGATGGGTGTCGATTACGTCGATATCTTCTACTCGCACCGCTTCGACCCCCATACCCCGCTGGAGGAGACGATGGGCGCGCTGGCGTCCGCCGTGCGGCGGGGCAAGGCGTTGTACGTCGGCGTCTCGTCGTACAACGCCGAGCAGACCCGGGAGGCGGCCGGCATCCTGCGGGAGCTGGGGGTACCCGCGCTGATCCACCAGCCGTCGTACTCGATGATCAACCGCTGGACCGAGGACGACGGGCTGCTGGACACCCTGGAGGCCGAGGGGATGGGCTGCATCTCCTTCGCGCCGCTGGCCCAGGGCCTGCTGACCGACAAGTACCTCCAGGGCGTCCCGGAGAGCTCCCGCGCCGCCCAGGGCAAGTCCCTGGACCCGGGGCTGCTCACCGACGAGGTCGTGCGCCGGCTGCGCGGTCTGAACGACATCGCCGCCCGGCGGGGCCAGTCGCTGGCGCAGACGGCGCTGCGCTGGGTGCTCCGCGACCCGCGCATGACCTCGGCGCTGACGGGCGCCAGCAGCGTCGCCCAGCTGGAGGCCAATGTCGCCGCGCTCGACGCCCCGCCCCTCACGGAGGAGGAGCTGGCCGAAATCGATCGGTTCGCCACGACGACGGACGGCGTGAACATCTGGGCCGGACGCCGCTGAACCCGCTCCGCCGCCGTACGGCCGAAGGAGCGTACGGCGGCGGCCGTACGGGTGAGGGGCCACGCCGTACGGGCCCTCGGCGGACGGCTCCGCGCACGCGGCGTGCGGACGTTCCGGGCGGGGGGCCGTACGGGTGGCGGCGGTCCGCCCCCGGCCCCGGCGGCCGGTCGCGGCGCGGCGTACGGGAGGGAGACCCGGTACGGGGCCGGCCCAGGAAGCGGCATAGGCCGCATGAGTGACGCATATCGCATCTCCGGCACACCCCTTATGCGTGACGAAGGGCACAACGGGCGCATGGGGGGCGCAGACGGAGCACGCCGGACAGGACCGCCGCCGGGCCCGGGACACTCGGGAGCGGCGGACGGCGCGTGGCGGGGCGCCGTCGGCCGTCCGCGTGGCGCCCGGCGCGCGAGGGAAGATCACCGGCCGTCCGCACCCCTCGCCGGGCGGGGAGAAACCCGCAGGTCCGGGCAGGGAAGGCGGGGGAGCCGCGGCGTCCGCCGGAGAGGTACGGGCCCGTGGGCCGGGAGCGGGACGCCGGGAAAAGAAAGCGGGCCGGTCCGTGGGGGGGGATACGGACCGGCCCGAGGGGGGGTTTCCACCATAACCCCGCGAGGGGGGTGCTGTGCGCACCATGTGCAACCCGGCGCGCCCCGGCGCATCCGCTCCGTGCTCCGGCGCACACAGGGCGCGACGCCCGAGGGCCGTGCGCCCGCTGTCCGTACGGTCGTCGTACAGGGCCCGGCCCGAGCCGTACCGGCGGCCCGTACGACCGGGTCAGATGCCCGTACCGGCCCCGGAGAGCAGGCCGCAGAAGGCCCCGGCGAGCATGAAGGGGCCCAGGGGCATCGACGCGCCCCGGCGTCCCCTCCCCCGCGCCAGCAGCGTCACCGCGTAGAGCGCGCCCAGGAGGATCCCGGCCGCGCCGCCGGTGAGCACGGTGTGCCAGCCGTACCACCCAAGAGCGACCCCCAGACCGATCGCCAGCTTGACGTCACCCAGTCCGAGACCGCTCGGGTTGACGAGGAAGAGCAGCAGATAGCAGGCGCCCAGCACCAGCCCGCCGGCCAGCGCCCGCGGCCACGCACCGTCCGGCCCCCCGGCACACGCCAGTGCCACCACCCCCACGGCGGCGAGTGTCAGCGTCAGGACGTCCGGCAGCCGACCGACCCGCCAGTCGACGAGCGCCAGCAGTACCGCGACCGGTGTCATCAGCAGCCAGGCGGCGAGTTCCGGCCGGGCGCCGGTGGCGGCGGCCAGCGCCGCGCACACCGCCCCGGTCACCGCGGCCGTCACGGCCGTCCCGGGCCCGTACGTCCCGCAGTGCGCGCAGTGCGCCCGTCCCAGCCAGCCGCGGGCCGGTCCGGTGATCGGATGGCCGCCGGGGCACTCCGCCCGCCAGGTGTCCTCCGGGGGGACGGCCAGCCGGTGGGCGGCCCTGGGGAGCAGCAGCCCGGTGGCGGCACCGTAGGCGGCGGCGAGCGTCATCAGCGCGATCAGCGTCAGCGGCACGCGACGACCCTACGGGGCGGGTGCCGGGAACGGGGCCGGGCGCCGGAAGGTTCCCGCGGCACACCGGCGCGTCGGCGCACCCGCCGCGGTGTGCCCGCGCCCCGCCCGCGTACGTCGCCCGTTCCCCGCCCGGCCTGGTAGAACGGCGCGCATGACCCGCTGGACGAACGGCACCGGAATCCTGACCCGCGCGGACGACGCCCGCTTCGCGGTCCCCGTCGAGATCGCCGCGTCCTACCGGGCGCGCACCCGGGGCCTGTTGGGCCGCGACGGCGTCGAGGGCGCCCTGCTGCTCACCCCGGCGAGCGGGGTCCACACCTTCCGTATGCGCTTCCCGCTCGATGTCGCCTATCTGGCACGGGACTTCACGGTGCTGTCCGTACGCACCATGCGTCCCGGCCGGATGGGTCTCCCCCGGCCGCGTGCCCGGCACGTCCTGGAGGCGGAGGCCGGCGCGATGGCCCGCTGGGGCCTGCGCGAGGGCGTCCGCCTCACGGTACGGACGGACGGCGGATGACGGGCGTTCAGGAACCGCCGCGCGGGAAGCTGACCTCGACCCTGCGGTTCTTGCGGCGGCCCTCCTCCGTGCTGTTGTCGGCGATGGGGAACAGTTCCCCGTAGCCGCGGATCTGGTACGAGACGGAGGAGTCGAGGTCCTCGGCGAGGGCCTGCTGGACGGCGTCGGCGCGTTTGCGGGACAGCGTCACCCCGTGGGAGGACGACCCGAGGTTGTCGGTGAAGCCGAAGACCCGCAGGTCGGTGGCGTGCTGCCGCTTGGCCTCCGCGGCGATGTCGGCGACGCGGGTGAGCGCCTCACCGCCGAGGGAGGAACTGTCCTTGGTGAACAGCACCTCGGCCTGGAGGGCGAAGGTGACGTTGTCGTTGGTGTCCTGGCGGCGTTCGGAACCGTCGTCGGTCTCCACCACGGACTCGATGTTGAGGACCTTGGGCGGGGCCAGCCGGGCGCCCTGGACCATGCGCAGATCGGGGTCGTCCGGGTCGATGGGGACCGTCGCGCCGGTGTCCTCGGTGACGCCGGGCGGGGTGACGGCGTGCGGGGAGCGGTCGGCGGGGAACGCGGAGGGGACGGTGAAGGTGATCGTCAGCAGCAGGGTGGCGGTGGCGACGACCACGGTCCTGCGGACGGCGGGGGCGGTGCGGCCTCCGGTGGCCGGACAGCGCCGCAGCAGGCGGACGGGGTGTGGCGTGATGGTCATCGGCCCCTCCTACTCCGTGATCCGCACCGAGGCCGGCGGCATGGTCGGGAGCTGGAAGTCGACCTCCGTCACCTTGGCCGGCGGTGCCGGGAACTGTGCGAAGACCGGGCGGCTCGCGCCGGGCCGCAGCCCGCTCAGGCCCGTGGTGCACAGGCATTCGCCGTTGGTGTCGCGCAGCACCAGATAGCGCTTCTTGCCGGCCTTGTCGACGAGGGTGGCGCCGGAGAGGGACGAACGCGAGTGCAGCTGCGTCTCGTTGGAGCGCCAGTCGATGGCGTTGAAGACGGTGGTGCCGCGGTTGGTGACCGTTCCGCTGACGGTGACGAAGCCGCCCGCGTCGCGGACGACGGACTGGAGGGTGACGACGACGCCGTCCGGGCCCTTCATCTCGGCGATCTCCTTGCCGGTCTCGGCGGCCGGCGCGGCGGAGCCGCCGTCCCGGGGAACGGTGCTCGGGGCCGGGGGTTTGGCGTCCGCCGGAGGCACTCCGCCGTTTCCCCCGCCGCCGCAGCCGGCCACGACGAGCGCCAGGCCGACCGCGCCCGCGATGGCGACCGTCCCTCGGGCGGCTTTCGTGGTGCGCCGAATGCTCATGGGTGGCGATTCCTCCGGGATCGGGTGCGGGATCGGGAAACGTGGGGCGTGAGGGCCGCGGGGGTTCGGGGACGGAGGGGGTGCGTGGTCATCGGGCCAGCCGTACGGAGAACAGGTCGGAGAGGTGCGGAAGACGGAGGCCGTGCCGGAGGACGTCGGGGTCCAGGTGCCAGGACGTGCCGTCGCAGGTGAGGTCGAGGGAGATGCCGGGCGGCGCGGGGAGGGGACGGTCACCGTCACCGGAGCCGCCCTTGCCGTCCTCGCCGTCCTTGGCCCGGTCCCCGTCCTTGCCGTCGTCCTTCGCGTCGTCCCCCGTGTCCTTCCCGTCGCCGTCCGGCGGGGCGGGGCGTGCCGTGCAGCGGGGGGAGACGACGGCGGTGGCCCGCGCCGTGGCGTGGGTGGACTCGGTGCCGGGGACGACCGAACGGCCCACGGCGTTACGGGTCCTGACGGTCACGGAGAACGACGTGGGCCAGGAGTCGGGTACGCAGGAGGAGAGGTCGGCGCCGTTGCTGCCGGCGAACCAGCGGGCGCTGTCGCAGGCCACCGACGAGGCGGGGCCGCGGCCTTCGAGCAGGTCCTCCCAGGCCGACCCGTCGCGCAGCGCGTCGAGGAACGCGCGGCCCAGTTCGTCGCGGTACTTCTGGCCGGCGGCGAGCGCGGCCGCGTCGGCGGCGGTCTGGGCGCCGTTGCGGGTGGCCGCGGCCTGGCCGACGGCGAAGAAGGCGAGGGCGAGGAAGAGCAGGCCCGCGATCGCCACGACGTAGACGGGGAATGCCTGTCCGGCGTCGTGACGGCGGCGGGCGGGGAGCGGTGCCTGGGGCCTCATGACCGTGCGGGCCGACCGTGCGGTTCCGGTGGTGGCCGGGGTCAGATGCCGACGACGGACGAGATCTTGTTGGCGATGGCGTTGGCGATCTGGCTGCCGAAGTCGGTGGTGGACAGCACCAGGACGATCGCCACGACCACCGCGATGATGCCGAGGTACTCGATCGAGGTCTGTCCCCGGTCGTTCCCCAAAACCCGCTTCGCCATCGTCTTTCCCTCCATGGGCGGCTGTCCCGCTCTGGTCCGGTTGGTGTGTCGTGGCGCCGGCACGCTCGTCCGCGTCCGCGACACGGGCAACGTACGCCGGTCCGGTCTTCCCGGAACACGGAATCGGTACCCATTCCCCAGGACGGGACACAGGGATTGGGCCGAACGATGGAATTCGGCCGGGAAGCCGCACCTCGTCCACCCCCGATCATCGGGTTCCCGCGGGAACCGCAGCCGTGCCGACACCACCCGGACCGGCCGGTCCGACCGCACCGGGGTGCGGGGGACGCCGCCGGAAATCCACTGTGGCACAACTCGTTGCTCCCGCGAAGGTGTTGGCGCCCAGCGCGTCGCGGGCCGGGAGCGCTTTCGGCCGTGCCCCTCCGGCGCCCCCGCCGAGCCGCCCGGGTACGGGCGTCCCGTACGCCCCGGGCGCGTCGCGCGCCGGAACGCACATGACGGGGCGTCAGCGCCCGACCATCGCCCCGAAGTCCGTTCCCGAGCCCAGGAAGAACCCCGCGATCAGCAGGATCATCGTGGCCGGGACCATGAAGGTGGTGACGACCATGGTGGCCTTGGGGACCGCGCGGGCGGCGCGCCGGCGGGCGTTCTGGGCGTCGGTGCGGCGCATGTCGTTGGCGATCTGGATCAGCGTCCCGACGATCGGCGCGCCCAGCTCCTCGCCCTGCTGGAGCGCGGTGACGAACTGGGCGACCTGCTCGGAGTCGTTGCGTTTGCGCAGTTCCTCGAACGCCTCGCGGCGGCTGACGCCCATGTCCATCTGGCGCAGGGTGATCCTCAGTTCGTCGGCCCACGGGCCCTCGTAGCGTTCGGCCACCCGGTCGAGGGCCTGGCGGAAGCCCAGGCCCGCGCTGACCACGACGGCGAGGACGTCCAGGAAGTCGGGCAGGGTGCGTTCGATGGCGTCCTTGCGCTGGCGTACGGCGGCCCAGATGCCGACCTCGGTCCAGAAGCAGCCGAAGAGGATCATCAGCAGGCCGAGGAGCGGCTGCCCGCGCAGGAACATCACCAGGGCGCCGCCGAAGCCGAGGGCCCCGTAGACGGCGCGGCGGGCGGCGTAGCGGTCGACGGTCAGTCCGCCGGGGTTGCCGGCCAGGTCGATGCGGCGGCGGACCCTGGCGACGCGCCGGTCGCCCATCAGGCGCAGCACGGTGGGCGCGTAGCGCATGCCCGCGCGGTCGAGGGCGGAGCCGACGGCGGTGGTCCGGGTCGCGCCGACCTCCAGGGAGAGGGCGAGGTCGGGCGGCAGGCGGGCCTCACTGCGGTAGAGGGCCACGCCGCCGCAGACGCCGGCGACCGCGAGGGCGGAGAGTGCGGCGAGCAGGAGGGCGAGGGTCATGGGCACCGTTCCTAGACGTCGATCTTGGAGAGGCGGCGGATGAGGAAGAAGCCCGTGCCGTAGAGGACGAACGCCGCGACGACGGCGAGCTGTCCGAGGAAGGAGGAGGTCATCCGGTCGATGGCGCCGGGGGCGATGCGGTTCATCAGCAGCAGGGTGCCGATGCCGAGCAGGGGGACGACATAGGCGGTGACGACGACCTGGGAGAGCTGGGTGCGGACCTCGCGGCGGGTCTCCTTGCGTTCCTCCAGGGTCCTGGTGAGATTGCGGAGCGAGCCGACGACGGTGCCGCCCGCGCGGTTGGCGAGAATCAGGGTGGTGACGAGGACGACGAGTTCGCGGGAGGGCAGCCGTTCGGCGAGTTCGCCCAGGGCCTCGTCGACGGAGTGGCCGACGGCGAGCTTGTCGGAGACCTTGGTCAGCTCCTCGCCCGCGGGGGCCTCCAGTTCCTCGGCGGCCATACCGAGGGCGGTGCGCAGGGCGAGTCCGGCCTGGGTGGCGTTGGCGAGGATGCGGGAGAGTTCGGGGAGCTGGTTGATGAACCGCTCGATGCGTTTCTGCCGCTGCCAGTTGAGGAAAGCGAAGGCGGCCCAGACACCGATGAGGGCGGCGATCGGGCCGAAGAACGCGGCGAGCGTGAGGTGTGCGACGGTCCACAGGACGAGGACCGCGCCGACCATGGCGACGAAGAACTCGCCGGGGGTGATGTCGAGGCCGGTGGCGGCGAGCCTCAGTTCGATACGGCGGCCGAGGCGGGTGCCGTTCAGGGCCCGGTCGACGGAGGGGAAGCGGCGGCGGCGCCCGGTGGCGGGCAGCGGGGGCTCGTCGGCGAGGCGGTCGACGACGGCCTGCCGCTGGGCGCGGCCGGCGGCGTGGACGCGCAGTCCGGCGACGGCGAGGGCCCCGCACAGCAGGGTGGCGCCGGCGGTGAGCGGGGCGAGGAGGTCGCTGCCTGTCACGGTGTGGCCTTCCGGGTGGCGAGCTGGTCGGCCTCGGTGGCGACGCCGAAGGCGGGCAGGCCGGGTTCGCCGGCCATGACGAGGCGTTCGGCGACCCGGCGGGGCAGCGGGAAGTAGCGGAAGCTGCCGTGCACGGTGCGGTCGGCGCCGATCGGTGCGGCGTCGAAGCGGCAGACGGTGACGAGGCGGTAGTCCTCGTGGCCGCGGGAGTCGAGGAGGGCGACCTCGGTGATGCGGCGGGACCCGTCGGCGTGCCTGCCGAGTTGGACGATGCAGTCGACGGCGCTGTTGATCTGGTCGCGCAGGGCCTCGAAGGGGATGGAGACGTCCGACATGGAGGCGAGGGTCTGGAGCCGCATCAGGGCGTCCTCGGCGTTGTTGGCGTGCACGGTGGCGAGGGAGCCGTCGTGGCCGGTGGACATCGCCTGGAGCATGTCGAGGGTCTCGCCGCCGCGGACCTCGCCGACGATGATGCGGTCCGGGCGCATGCGCAGGGAGTTGCGGACGAGGTCGCGGATGGTGATGCGGCCCTTGCCCTCGACGTTCGGGGGGCGCGCTTCGAGGCGGATGACATGGGTCTGCTGGAGCTGGAGTTCGGCGGCGTCCTCGACGGTGATGATCCGTTCGCCGTCGGGGATCAGGCCGGAGAGCGCGTTGAGCAGGGTGGTCTTGCCCGCGCCGGTGGCGCCGGAGACGACGACGTTGAACTTGGCGCGCACCAGTCCGGCGAGCAGTACCAGCATCTGCTCGTCGAGGGTGCCCATGCCGATGAGTTCGGCGAGGGTGTAGGCGCGGGGGAAGCGGCGGATGGTGAGGGTGGCGCCGTTGAGGGCGAGCGGCGGGATGATGACATTGACGCGTTCGCCGGTCGGCAGCCGGGCGTCGACCATCGGATGGGACTCGTCGACGCGGCGGTTGACGGTGGAGACGATGCGTTCGATGGTCTGCATCAGCTGCTCGTGCGAGGCGAAGCGGACGGGGACGAGTTCGACCCGGCCGGCGCGTTCGACGTAGACCTGGTCGGGCCCGTTGACCATGATCTCGGTGATGGAGGCGTCCTCCAGCAGCGGTTCGAGGACGCCCAGCCCCAGGGCCTCGTCGACCACCCGGCGGATGAGCTGGGCGCGTTCGGAGGTGGACAGGACCGGGCCCTCGCGGCTGATGATGTGCCCCAGGACCCGCTCCAGCCGCTGGCGGCGCTCGGCGGCGGTCAGCGAGGACATCTCGGCGAGATCGATCTCGGCGAGCAGCTTGGCGCGGTAGACGGCGACCAGATGGCCGTCGTGCCGCGCCTCCCCCGCGGGCTCGGGGGCGATGATCCGGCCTTTCAGGCTCATGGGGCGGTGGGTCCTTCCGGGGCTGCCGTGAGGTACAGGGCCGCCAGGGCGGGCGCGCCCAGCGCGGCCCGCTCCGCGTCCGCCGGCCGGGGCATGGTCGCGCTGCGGCTGGCC
>NZ_JCANQV010000043.1:0-28076 GCF_059553635.1 Candidatus Streptomyces philanthi | reverse complement strand
GGCCGTCCTCGGCGCCGGCTACGGCCTGTGTGTCGCGTACGGCCTGACGGAAACGGCGGCCCTGGCCCCACCGCACCGCCTCGCCCGTCTCACCGCGTACTTCTGGGCCCTGGCGTACCTCGGCTTCTGCGCCCCGTACGCGGTCACCCTGCTCGGCACGTTCCTGCCGCCCCCGGTGGTGCTGGCCGGTGCCGCGGTGCCGGCCCTGCTCACCCTCGCCCTGGTCGCGCGCCGGTCCCGCCGGGCACCGCTCCACCACCCCTGAGCAGCGGCCCTGTCCCTCGTGCGGGAGAATCGGGAGTACTCCTGGACCAACCTACGCGGAGGCAGCGTGTCCGGTTTCGTAGAAAAGCCCGAGCCCGTGCGGGTGCCGGGGCTCACCCATCTGCACACCGGCAAGGTGCGCGACCTCTACCAGGACGCCGACGGCCGACTGGTCATGGTCGCCAGCGACCGCACCTCCGCCTACGACTGGGTGCTGCCCACCGAGATCCCCGACAAGGGCCGCATCCTCACCCAGCTCACCCTGTGGTGGTTCGACCAGCTCGCCGACCTGGTGCCCGGCCATGTCCTGTCCACCGACGTCCCGGCCGGCGCCCCCGCCGACTGGGCGGGCCGCACCCTGGTCTGCACCGCGCTGCGGATGGTCCCCGTCGAGTGCGTCGCCCGCGGCTACCTCACCGGCTCCGGCCTCGCCGAGTACCGCGAGAGCCGTACGGTCTGCGGCCTCGCGCTCCCCGAGGGCCTGACGGACGGTTCCGAACTCCCCGCGCCGATCTTCACCCCGGCCACCAAGGCCGCCGTCGGCGACCACGACGAGAACGTGTCGTACGAGGAGGTGGCCCGCCAGGCCGGCGCGGACGTCGCCGCCGAACTGCGCCAGACGACCCTCGCGCTGTACGGCCGGGCCCGGGACATCGCCCGGGACCGCGGGCTGATCCTCGCGGACACCAAGTTCGAGTTCGGTTACGACGGTGACCGGCTGACCCTCGGCGACGAGGTCCTCACCCCGGACTCCTCGCGCTTCTGGCCGGCCGACCAGTGGCAGCCGGGCCGCCCGCAGCCGTCCTTCGACAAGCAGATCATCCGGAACTGGCTGACCTCCCCGGCGTCCGGCTGGGACCGCACGGCCGAACTGCCGCCGCCCGCCCTCCCGCAGGAGGTCGTCGACCACACCCGCGCCAAGTACGTCGAGGCGTACGAGCGTCTGACGGGTCTCACCTGGTCGTAACCGGCACCCGGGAAAAGCGAAAGGCCCCGGTCCTGAAGAGGATCGGGGCCTTTTCCCTTGAGCGGACGACGAGGCTCGAACTCGCGACCTCAACCTTGGCAAGGTTGCGCTCTACCAACTGAGCTACGTCCGCATACCCGTACCGGAGAGACCCTTTCGGTCCCCGCCGCGCGGTGTGTGCACCACTATAGCCAACGCTCGGGGGTGCCAAGTCCCTTCGTGCCCCCGACCCCGCGCCGATGTGTCCACCGCCACATCCGTCCGTCCGGGAATCGAACGGCAAAAGGCGGGGAATGCGGGGGAACGCCGAAGGGCCCGATCTTGATGACCGGGCCCTTCATTCTGAGCGGACGACGAGGCTCGAACTCGCGACCTCAACCTTGGCAAGGTTGCGCTCTACCAACTGAGCTACGTCCGCAGGCATCCGACCGGCTTTCACCGGGCGGCGCGACAGCTACTCTACCTGATCCTTGGGGATGGTCGAGACTGTCGGAGCGGGTGACAGGGATTGCACACTGCGCCTCCCTCTTGGAAAGAGGGCGCTCTACTACTGAGCTACACCCGCGTGACCCCTCGGGGTTTCGGCCCTGCGGCCCTCGCCCCTCGGCGTGCTCCAGACTTTAGCTGATCAAGGGGGGTGCTGTGCAAGTCGGCCGGGGGCGGGGCGGCAGGGCCGGCGGGTGGTCAGTGGTTGGCGGCGTTGAAGGCCTCGTAGACCTTCTTCGGGATGCGGCCGCGCGGGGGCACGTCCATCTGGTGCGAGCGGGCCCAGGCCCGGACGGCGGCGGGGTCGGGCGTCACGGCGGTCCGGTGGTAGGTCTTGCCGGACTTGGACCGCTTGCGACCGGCCTCGACGTACGGAGCGAGTGCGCCGCGCAGTTTCTTCGCGTTGGCGGGATTGAGGTCGATCTCGTACGTCTTCCCGTCCAAACCGAAGGTGACCGTCTCTGCGGCTTCTCCTCCGTCGATGTCATCGGAGAGCGTTACTACTACGCGCTGCGCCACGGATATCGGTCCTTTCGTGCAGCAACCCCGTGTTGACGTGGGGGGATGCTTGAGATCCGGCTGATCGGGATCAATGCTTTTTCATTTGTACAGGGACGGGCAATGCATTGTGAAGCCCGCTTAATTTTCTCAGCGTGTCCTTGCGTGCGTCCTCCCGCAATCCGTACCCGGGATCTTTTCAAGGATTTTCCCCGACGCGCACATCATCCGATACCAGGACGTGCCGTGGCGAAGAATATCTATGCGCGTAGATTTTCGAACACGGTACTGTGAGGGAACCGCCTTACGCACCACACCACCGGGAGTGCCAGTGGCACGCGTCGTAGTCGACGTCATGCTCAAGCCGGAGATCCTCGACCCGCAGGGGCAGGCGGTGCAGCGCGCACTGCCACGCCTGGGCTTCGAGGGGATCGCCGACGTCCGTCAGGGCAAGCGTTTCGAACTTGAGGTGGAGGGCCCCGTAGACGAGGCCGCCCTCGCCCGTATCCACGAGATGGCCGAGACCTTCCTCGCCAACACCGTCATCGAGGACTTCACCGTGCGGGTCGACTCATGACCGCACGCATCGGTGTCATCACCTTCCCCGGCACGCTCGACGACCGCGACACCCAGCGCGCGGTGCGGGTCGCCGGGGCCGAGGCGGTGCCGCTGTGGCACCGTGACAAGGACCTCCGGCAGGTCGACGCCGTGGTGCTGCCCGGCGGTTTCTCGTACGGCGACTATCTGCGGGCCGGCGCGATCTCCCGTTTCTCGCCGGTGATGGAGTCCGTCATCGAGCGGGCGAAGGCCGGGATGCCGGTCCTCGGCATCTGCAACGGCTTCCAGGTGCTCACCGAGACGCATCTGCTGCCCGGCGCGATGCTCCGCAACGAGAGCCTGCACTTCGTCTGCCGCGAGCAGAAGCTGCGGGTGGAGAACGCGGACACCGCGTGGACCACCGACTACACCGCGGGCCAGGAGATCTCCGTCCCGCTGAAGAACATCGACGGCCGCTACGTCGCCGACGAGCGCACCCTCGACATGCTGGAGGCGGAGGGCCGGGTCGCCTTCCGCTACCTGGACGGCAACCCCAACGGCTCGCTCCGTGACATCGCCGGCATCACCAACGAGGCGGGCAATGTCGTCGGCCTCATGCCGCACCCCGAGCACGCCGTGGAACCGCTGATCGGCACGGGTCGCACCGACGGTCTCGGGTTCTTCACCTCGATCCTGAAGAAGCTGGTCAACGCCTCATGACCGAGCGAAGCGAGGGCATCATCAAGCACAGCCTCGACACCGTTCAGCACGCGACCGACACGCCCGACGCCGAGCAGCCCTGGGCCGAGCTGGGCCTCAAGCAGGACGAGTACGCGCGCATCCGCGAGATCCTGGGCCGCCGTCCCACCGGCGCCGAGCTGGCGATGTACTCCGTCATGTGGTCCGAGCACTGCTCGTACAAGAGCAGCAAGGTCCATCTGAAGCAGTTCGGCGAGAAGACCCCCGAGAACGACGCGATGCTCGTCGGCATCGGGGAGAACGCGGGCGTCGTCGACGTCGGCCAGGGCTACGCCGTCACGTTCAAGGTGGAGTCCCACAACCACCCCAGCTACATCGAGCCGTACCAGGGCGCGGCCACCGGTGTCGGCGGCATCGTCCGCGACATCCTCGCCATGGGCGCCCGGCCGGTCGCGGTCGTCGACCCGCTGCGGTTCGGCGCGGCCGACCACCCCGACACCAAGCGCGTCCTGCCGGGCGTGGTCGCGGGCATCGGCGGCTACGGCAACTGCCTGGGCCTGCCCAACATCGGCGGCGAGGTCGTCTTCGACGCCTGCTACCAGGGCAACCCGCTGGTCAACGCCGGTGCCATCGGTGTGATGAAGCACGAGGACATCCACCTGGCGAAGGCGTCCGGTGCCGGCAACAAGGTCATCCTCTACGGCGCCCGCACCGGTGGCGACGGCATCGGCGGCGTCTCCGTCCTCGCGTCGGAGACCTTCGACGCCACCAAGCCGACCAAGCGCCCCGCCGTCCAGGTCGGTGACCCCTTCCAGGAGAAGCTCCTCATCGAGTGCACCCTGGAGGTCTTCAAGGAGAAGCTGGTCGCCGGCATCCAGGACCTCGGCGGCGCCGGTCTGTCCTGCGCCACCAGCGAGCTGGCCTCGGCCGGTTCCGGCGGTATGCGCGTCGAGCTGGACACCGTCCCGCTGCGCGACTCCTCCCTCTCGCCCGAGGAGATCCTCATGAGCGAGTCGCAGGAGCGCATGTGCGCGATCGTCGAGCCGGACAAGGTCGACCGCTTCCTGGAGATCTGCGAGAAGTGGGACGTCATCGCCACCGTGATCGGTGAGGTGACGGACGGCACCCGGCTGGAGATCTTCTGGCACGGCGAGCGGATCGTGGACGTCCCGCCGCGTTCGGTCGCCCACGAGGGCCCGACCTACCACCGGCCCTTCGCCCGTCCCGACTGGCAGGACGCCCTCCAGGCGGACGACGCCAACAAGCTGCCCCGCCCGGCGGACGCCGACGAGCTGCGGGCGCAGGTCCTGAGGCTCGTCGCCTCGCCGAACCAGGCGTCGAAGGCGTGGATCACCGACCAGTACGACCGGTTCGTGCAGGGCAACACCGTCCTCGCGCAGCCGGAGGACTCCGGCATGATCCGCGTCGACGAGGACACCAACCTCGGCGTGGCCCTGGCGACCGACGGCAACGGCCGCTACGCCAAGCTCGACCCGTACACGGGCGCGCAGCTGGCGCTGGCCGAGTCGTACCGCAATGTCGCCGCGACCGGCGCCAAGCCGCTGGCGGTCTCCGACTGCCTGAACTTCGGTTCGCCCGAGGACCCGGCGGTGATGTGGCAGTTCGCCGAGGCCACCCGTGGTCTCGCGGACGCCTGCCAGCAGCTCGGCACCCCCGTGACCGGCGGCAATGTCTCGCTCTACAACCAGACCGGCGAGGCGGCGATCCACCCGACCCCGGTGGTCGCGGTCCTCGGCGTCATCGACGACGTCAACCGCCGTACGCCGATGGCGTTCGCCGAGGAGGGCCAGCTGATCTACCTCCTGGGTGACACCGAGGAGGAGCTGGGCGGTTCGGCCTGGTCGCAGGTGATCCACGATCACCTCGGCGGTCTGCCGCCCAAGGTCGACCTGGAGCGTGAGCGGCTGCTGGCGGAGATCCTGATCTCGGCCTCCCGCGACGGCATGGCCGACGCGGCGCACGACCTGTCCGACGGCGGTCTGGTCCAGGCCCTCGTGGAGTCGTGCCTGCGCGGCGGCAAGGGCGCCCGGCTGGTCGTGCCCGAGGGCATCGACCCGTTCGTGTTCCTCTTCTCCGAGTCCGCGGGCCGCGCGATCGTCTCGGTGCCGCGCAGCGAGGAGCTCCGCTTCACCGACATGTGTGGTGCGCGCGGTCTGCCGGCCACCCGCATCGGTGTGGTCGACGGTGACGCGATCGACGTCCAGGGCCAGTTCAGCATCCCGCTGGACGAGCTGCGGACGGCGCACGAGGGGACCATCCCGGGCCTTCTCGCCTGACCGAACACCCCGAGCGGCCCGCCAGGAACCCACCTGGCGGGCCGCTCGTCGTTTTCCGGCCACCCGCTTGCTCGTGATTACGTAATTACGTAATCTCTCGCCATGGATCTCGAACCGCGCGTGGCCGAGCTGGAACGGCGGCTGTCCGCGCTGGAGCGGGCCGCCGAGCGGACGGCCGCGCCCACGGAACCGGCCCTCGAAGCGGAGTCCGGCGACAGCTTCTGGGCCCTGCGCGGCCTGAAGTCCGCCCTGCGCGACCTGGGCGCCGACAACGGGGGAGTGCTCTACACCGGAGCCGTCCGCGTCCCGACCGGCCAGTACTACGAGTGGCAGTACGGCGTGGACACCGACACCGCGCTGGAAGCCGACTGGACCGAGGCCGCCGACACCTTCGCCGCCCTCGGCCAGCCCGTCCGGCTGCGGCTGCTCCGCGAGATCCTCGCCGGCCGGTGCACCGCCGCCGAACTCACCGCGCTCGACGGCACGGGCACGACCGGCCAGATCTACCACCATCTCCGGCAGCTGACCGCCGCCGGCTGGCTGCACACGACCGCCCGCGGCCGCTACGAGGTACCGGCCGACCGCGTCGTACCGCTGCTGGTGATGCTGACCGCCGCCGGGCGCTGACACCCGGCCGACCGCAGGGGGAACACATGACATCCGCACCCGCACCCGCTCCGGGCACCTCCGGGACGCTGCGGAGGACCGCTTTCTACGCGGCCCGCGCCTGCATGATCATTTTCTTCGGGATGGTCGTCGCGAGCTTCTTCGCCGACATCCCGTACTGGGTGGCCTGGATTCCGCTGGCCCTGTCGCTGGTCGCCCACTACGGGGTGAGCCGCAGCGCGGCGCGGACGGAGGCCGCGGCGGGGGAGAGCGCCACCGCGGAGCCGGTGCCGGTCGCCGCCCCGGTCACCGGCCGTTGGAGGGCCCTCAACAGCCCCGCCGACAAGGTCCCCAGCCACGGCACCCGCGCCTACGGGCAGACCTACGCCATCGACATCGTGGCGGAACCGGAGCAGGGCACCAGGCCCGGCTACGGCTGGTGGCCCCTCGCACGGCGCAGCGAGGACTTCCCGGCCTTCGGCGAGCCCGTCCTCGCCGTCGCCGACGCCACGGTCGTCCGTGCCGACGACCGCCAGCGCGACCACCTCAGCCGTACCTCCTGGCTCGCGCTGGTCTACCTCATGGTCGTCGAGGGGACCGTCCGTTCCCTGGCCGGCGTCCGGCGCGTCGTCGGCAACCACGTCATCCTCGATCTGGGCGACGGGACGTACGCGCTCTACGCCCACATCCGGCGCGGCTCGCTCATGGTCCGACCCGGTGACCGCGTGCGGGCCGGGCAGCAGCTCGGGCAGTGCGGCAACTCCGGCAACAGCACCGAGCCGCACGTCCACTTCCACCTCATGAACAACCCTGACCCCAACGTTGCCGGCGGCGTCCCCTTCACCTGGCGCGGCATCGGCGTCCCGCACAACGACGAGGTCTTCACGGCCGAGGCACCGGCCGACGCCCCGCAGGGCTGACGCACGACCGGCACACACAAGGGCGCCCGCCGATCACCGGCGGGCGCCCCTGCCATGAGACTCACTCCGGCACGGACCTCAGATCCGCACCGCCTGCCTCACTTCTTGTCGCAGTGCTTGCCGTCACAGGGCTTGTCGCAGTGCTTGCCCTCGCACGGCTTGTCGCAGTGCTTCCCGTCGCACGGCTTGTGACAGTCCTTGCCCTTGCACGGTTTGTGGCAGTCCTTCCCGTGACACGGCTTGTGGCAGTCCTTGCCCTTGCACGGCTTCTTCTCGACCTGGACGGTCGCCTCGGCCGGTTCGGAGCGGACGGTGCCGTCGTCGGCGGTGGCGACCGCGGTGTTGGTGATCTTGCCCTTCTCGGCGTCCTCCCTCGTGACCGTGTAGGTCCCGGTGCAGGTGGTGCTCGCTCCCGGTGCCAGCGTGGTGGCCCGGCAGGTGACATCGGTGACGCGGTTGTCCTCGACGGCGATGTCGTTGAGCGTCGTGTTCCCGGTGTTGGTGACGGTGTACGTGTAGGTGATCCGGTCGCCCACCTTGTACGTACGGCTGGTGTCGACGGTCTTCTTGACCGTCAGGCCCGGCCGGTTGGCGACCACATCGATCCGCGCGCTGTCCGGCGGCGACTCGACGGCCGTCCCGTCGGACCGCCCGTGCGCCACGGCCGTGTTCTCCACGTGCCCGGCCTGCGCGTCGGCCTCGGTCACCGTGTACGTCCCGGTGCACGTGGTGCTCGCCCCGGGTGCCAGCGTGGTCGCCCGGCAGGTGATTCCGGTGACCCGGTTGTCCGAGACGGTGACATCCGTGATCGGTTGGTTGCCGGTGTTGGTCACGGTGTACGTGTAGGTGACGTGGTCACCGACGCGGTACGGGTGCGAGGCGTCCACGGACTTCTCGACCGCCAGCCCCGGCCGCCGCGCCACGATGTCCACCCGCGCGCTGTCCGGCGGCGACTCCACGGCCGTCCCGTCGGACCGCCCGTGCGCCACGGCCGTGTTGGTCACCTGCCCGGCCTGCGCGTCCGCCTCGGTGACCGTGTACGTCCCGGAGCAGAAGGTGGTCTCCCCGGGCGAGAGGGTGGTGGCCTCGCAGGTGATCCCGGTGGCCCGGTTGTCGGTCACCGTGACATCGGTGATGTCCGTGTTCCCGGTGTTGGAGACGGTGTACGTGTAGGTGACCCGGTCACCGACCTGGTACGGGTGCGAGGCATCGACGGTCTTCTCGATCGTCAGCCCCGGCCGGCTCGGTACGACCTCCACCTCGGCGCCGTCCGGTGGCGAGTCGACGGTGGTCCCGTCGGTCTGCCCGTGCGCGACGGCCGTGTTGGAGATGCTGCCGGCTTCCCCGTCCGCCGCGGTCACCGTGTACGTCCCGGTGCACGTGGTGCTCGCCCCGGGCGCCAGCGTCGTCGCCTCGCAGACGATCCCGCTGACCCGGTCATCGGTGACGGTGATGCCGCTGAGGGGGACGTTCCCGATGTTGGTGACGCTGTAGGTGTAGAAGATCCGGTCACCGACGTGGTACGGGTGCGAGGTGTCCACGGACTTGTTGATCCGCAGCCCCGGCTGCCTCGGTACGGTCTCCACCTGGGCGCTGTCCGGTGGCGAGTCGACGGTGGTCCCGTCGGTCTGCCCGTGGGCGACGGCCGTGTTGGAGATGCTGCCGGCCGCCCCGTCCGCCTCCGTCACCGTGTACGTCCCGGTGCACAGGGTGCTCGCCCCCGGGGCCAGCGTCGTGGCCTGGCAGGTGATCCCGGTGACCCGGTTGTCGGTGACGGTGATGTTGTCGAGCGGGACGTTCCCGGTGTTCGTGACGACGTACTCGTAGGTGATCTGGTCACCCACGTCGTACGGGTGCGAGGCGTCGACGACCTTCTCCACCCGCAGCCCCGGCTGGGTGGGCACCACGTCCACCCGCGCGTCGGCCGGCGGCGACTCCACGGTGGTCCCGTCGGACTGCCCTTGGGCGAACGCCATATTGCTGACGTTCCCCCGGTCGGCGTCGGCCCGGGTCACCGTGTACGTCCCGGTGCAGGTGGTACTCGCCCCGGGCGCCAGCGTCGTCGCGTCGCAGGTGATCCCGCCGACCACGTCATCGGTGACGGCGATCCCGCTGACCGTCAGATCACCCGTGTTGGTGACCGTATAGGTGTAGGTGATCTCGTCCCCGACCTCGTACGGGTGCGAGGCGTCGACGGTCTTCGTCAGGCTCAGCGAGAGATCGGAGGCCACCGCGACCGTCGCCTCGTCCGGCGGCGAATCGACCGGTGTGCCGTCGGACGTGCCGTGGGCGACGGCGACGTTCCTCACCGACCCGTTCCGGCCGTCCGCCTCGGTGACCGTGTACGTCCCGGTGCAGGTGGTGGTCTCCCCGGGCGCCAGTGTCGTGGCCGCGCAGGTGATACCGCTGACGTGGTCGTCGCTGATGTTGATGCCCGTCAGCGTGGTGCCACCGGTGTTGGTGACGGTGTACGTGTAG
The DNA here is from genome assembly GCF_059553635.1 of Candidatus Streptomyces philanthi. Taxonomy (NCBI): domain Bacteria; kingdom Bacillati; phylum Actinomycetota; class Actinomycetes; order Kitasatosporales; family Streptomycetaceae; genus Streptomyces; species Candidatus Streptomyces philanthi. Next base: position 18,324 of record NZ_JCANQV010000043.1, on the reverse strand, counting down.
GTGACCTGGTCACCCACCCGGTACTCACGGCCCTCGTCGGTCGTCTTCTCCATCCGCAGTCCCGGCCCGTGTTGGACCGGTAGCGTCACTTGGTCAGGTGGGGAATCCACCGGGCCGGTGGGTGTGGTCCCGTGGGCGACGGCGACATTGGTCAACGATCCGGCGTCGGCGTCCGCCTGGGTGACGGTATAGGTCCCGGTACATGTCATGGTCTGGCCGGTGGCCAGTGTGGTCTGCGGACAGGTGATGCCCGTGACGTGGTCGTCCGTCACGTTCACGTCGGTCAGCGGGACGTTCCCGCTGTTGGTGACCACGTACTGGTAGGGCACCTGCTGGCCCGGCATCAGCGGCAGCGGCACCTCGGTCGCCGCCGAGACCTGCTTGACGAGGTTCAGCTGCGGCAGCGCGGCGGCCGGGTGCACCACGACGTTCCGGATCAGATGGACGTCGTTGAAGAACCCGGTCGACGCCGCGAACCCGAACTTGTACGTGCTCGGCACCGGCTGCGGCGCCGGCGTCGACAGCACCTGCTGGGTGCCGTTGCCGTCGTGGAAGTCGATCGAGACGGTGACGACCGGGTTCGGGGCCGGTGAGATCTCGACCGTGACGGTACGCCGCGACGGCTCCAGCAGCGTCTCGGCCTGGGCGGGCGTGACGCCCGTGGGCAGGCTGGTGGTCGGCCCCTGCAACCGGCCCGTCAGGGTGGAGGGCCAGGGGCCGGTGGTGGAGAAGTTGTTCGTGGTCGCCGTCAGGAAGCAGTAACCCTCGGTGCCGTTGCCCGGACCGCGCAGCGTGACCATGTTCGGCCCCGGGGTGGGCTCCCGGTAGATGGTGCCCGCCGGGGACCGCCTCTCGCAGCCGTTGCCCCGGTGCTCCCAGTCGCCGAAGTAGTTGCCGAAGACGTCGAGGCCCACGCCGAGGTAGCCGCGGTTGACACCGGGCGTGAACGGGAAGGACGGATCGTCGTTGTTCAGCTTCTGCGCATAGCCGAGGCTGCCGCCGAAGGCACCCGGCGCGTTCAGCGTCGCCGCACCGTCGATCAGGAAGAACGAGATGCCGTCGGCCGGCTGGTAGGTGCGGTTGCCGTACTGCCACTGGTCGAAGCTGACGACCATGCCCTGGTTCGCCGGCAGCGCGTGGTTGTACAGGGCCGCCGCGGACTGGTCGGCGGACGCGTCGGTCAGCCGCAGATAGCCGTGCGGAGCGCCGTTGTCCGGTGGTACGGGCCCGACCGCTCCCGGTGGACAGCCGCCCAGCGGATGCGTGCCCGGCCCGGGGGCGGTCCCCTGCGGCGCGCCCGTGAGGCAGGCGGGCCCGAAGCCCTCGAACTCCGGGTCCGCCGTGGCCCCGGTGAACGTCTCGCTCACCAGCGGCACACCCACGGGCTGCGCCTGCGCGGTGACCGGGGCGCCGAGAACCGCGGCCACCACACTGAGCACCCCCAGCACGGCCACGGCCCACCCACGCACCCGGCCCCGCCATCCGCGTCCGCCATGTGCCCAATAACTACGTTTGACCATCATGCGGGGAACGTAAAGATTGCCCCCCTTTACGGTCACTTATACACGCACTTATGCGAGGTTTATCCACACCTATGGTGGTACGGTGTCCGCTTTTATCGGACCGGTGTGATGTCCGTGACCTGGGCGACGAAGGCGGCCCAGGCGGTGGGGGATGCCATAAGAGGGGTGAGCCCGACGTTCTTCGAGTCGCGGATGTGGACGGTTTCCGGAGTGAGCGCGACCTCGATGCAGTTGTCAGAATCCGCGCTGCTGTAGCTGCTCTTGAACCAATCGCGTTCGATGTTGTTCATAGGTCTCCTCGCATCTTCTTCAGCAGGCTCGCAGTGGCTTCGCGACCGAGAGCCTGTGAGCGCAGCTTGCTGTAGCGCTGAAGCATCGCGCTTGTGTAGTCAGGGTTGGTGAAGAGGTTGCTCGCTTGGTGACCTTCGGTATACCCGACCCACTCGTGCGTAGGCTTCTCCGCCAGGTACATCAGACCGTCGATGCCGCCGTGTTCCTCGTGGCGTAGAGGCATGACCTGAATCTCGACGTTGCGTTTCTTTCCCATCTCCAGCAGGTGATCGATGAGTGTGGCGGTGACTTCCGCGCCGCCCATACGCCTCTCCAACAGTGCCTGCTCGATGATGAAGCCGAAGGAGGTGTGTGGCCTGGTGCCGAGCAGCTCTTGTCGCTCCAAGCGATTGGTGACGTGTCGATCGATCTCCTCCTCGGTCACGGGAGGAAGTCTGTAGTCCATGATCGCTCGGATATAGGACTCGGGTTGCAGCAGCCCGGGGATCGCTCGGCACTCGTACGCGTACAGACACAGCGCCTCTTTCTCGATATCCGCCCAGTGCTCGAACCACGACGCCAGCTTTGTCTTCCGAGTCAGGCTCTCCGCGGCTGCCTCCAACACCCGCATCGCTCGTGCGTCCAGTACGGCTTTGACGCGTTGGAGCAGCTTCGACGGCGGATACCGCTTCCCCTGCTCGATCTTGGCGATGTAATGCACCGAGTACTGGGTGCGTTCGGCGAACTCCTCCTGCGTCAGGTTGGCGTCCTCACGCAGGATTTTCAGCACCGCGCCAAACGTCTTGAGGCTGTCCGACACCTCGGGCTCACTGCCTTTGCCGTCCGCTGCCATACCCCCACCTCTCTCGTGTGCTCTGCACAACGACGAACTGGCCCATCGTCACGGCTGGTTACCCACCCAGTCGAGGACAGCAGCCCACCCAAATCCTTTTGTACTGGCTCTGTTCCTGGTAGAGGGGTTGCGCCCGGCGGAACGTGGTGTTCCATGAAGGCTCTGAACGCTCAACGGCGCGTTACCGTACGTACGTTCGCGCAGCGGTTCTCGTCCACGCGGCGTGGTGCCCGGCTGGCCCGGATGCTCGCGACGCAGCAACTCGACAGCTGGGGGTTCGCCTACGGCACCCCCGTCTCCGACGCCGTGGCGCTCGTCGTCGGGGAACTGGCCGCCAACGCCGTGGTGCACGGGCGCGTTCCCGGGCGGGACATCGCCGTGCTGCTGAGGCACGACCGCGAGGCGGGGCTCGTACGGGTCGAGGTCTCCGACACCCGGCCCGAGCGGCCGGTGCGACGGGACGCCGGGCCGGTCGACGAGCAGGGGCGCGGCCTCGTCCTCGTCGAGGCCGTCGCCCGGCGGTGGGGCGTCCGCGAACGGAGCGGGCCCGGCAAGACCGTCTGGGCCGAGATCGCCGCGTCCGGTCGCTGAACCGGCGGTTGTCAGTGGTGCCCCCTACGCTGATTTCCATGTCGCCCGCCGCCCGCAAGCCCCGCGCCCGCCAGTACGACGCGCAGAAGACCCGCGCCGCCGTCGTGGCCCAGCTCGACCACGTACGGGAGGCCGTACGCGCGCTCACGCCCGAGCAGTTCGCCCTGCCGACCCGGCTGGGGGAGTGGACGGTACGCGAGCTGGTCGCCCACATAGCCATGGCGACCGGCAGCGTGGCGCGCGGCCTCGCGGAGCCGGCGCCCGCGCGGGCCGAGGCCGCCCTGACGGAGTGGCCCTTCGCCGCCGCCCCGTTCGCCGCTTCGGTCGACGAGCGCACCCGCGCGCTGGCCGCCGAGCACGACCCGGTGGAGCTGCTGGAACGCACGGCCGAGGAGTTCGCCCGCGTCGTCCCGCCGGTCCCCGAGGAGCGGGTGATGGTCTTCCGGCCCGCCGCCATGCGCCTCGCCGACGTCCTCGTCACCCGCTGCCTGGAACTGGTCGTGCACGGCGACGACCTGGCGGCGGCGCTCGGCACCGAGATCCCGTACGACCGCCAGGCCCTGGCCGCCACCACCCGCCTGCTGGCGGACGCGCTGGCGGCCAAGGCGCCCGGCGGATCGGTGGAGGTCCGTGTGCCTCCGTTCGCCGTCGTCCAGTGCGTCGAGGGTCCCCGCCACACCCGGGGCACCCCGCCCAACGTCGTCGAGACCGACCCGATGACGTGGATACGCCTGGCCACCGGCCGCGCGGACTGGACGGAGGAACGGGCGGCGGCCCGCGTCAGCGCCAGCGGGGAACGCGCCGACATCAGCGCACACCTGCCCCTGCTGAGCTGAGCCGACGCACTGCGGGCCGGGCCCTTGCCCGGCCCGCCGCATCCTCGCGGCGCGCGTCGTCACACGGTTGCCGGGTCCGTCGTTCAGGTGCCCGGCGTCCGGGCCCCCTCGGACCACGGGAGCGCATCATGACCATCCGTGCGCGACCCGGGGCGCCACGTGACCGAGTGCGGCGGAACGCGACGGCGCGGCACGCGGACCGCGCCGAAACGGACCGGCGTCGTGTATCTCACACGGTCGGCGCGGGGGTCCGCCGACGCGAGGCAATACCCCGGGTCCAGGAGACGGGGCACCCGTGGAAAAGGCCGGAGAAGAAGAAAAACCCCAGTTCAGAAGGGGTTTGAGGGCCCAGCGACACGCCAGGGCGGCCGCCGGGCGCCCGCGCCCGCACGGCGTACGGATAGTGGCGGCAGTGCCAGGGCCACGTCAAGGGTTTGCCATGCCGGGTTCATGCACTCGTCCAGCTCCGCGCCCATCCCCGGTTCGGATGAATCCGCGACCTGCCCTAGACTCAGGGACGTGCCACGTGGTGACGGACGACTCAGCCACGACCTGCTCCCCGGCGAGAAGGGCCCCCAGGACGCATGCGGCGTCTTCGGTGTCTGGGCTCCGGGGGAAGAGGTCGCCAAACTCACCTACTTCGGGCTGTATGCGCTGCAGCACCGTGGACAGGAGTCCGCGGGCATCGCGGTGAGCAACGGCTCCCAGATCCTCGTCTTCAAGGACATGGGCCTGGTGTCCCAGGTCTTCGACGAGACCTCCCTCGGCTCCCTCCAGGGCCATATCGCCGTGGGCCATGCCCGCTACTCCACCACCGGTGCCTCGGTGTGGGAGAACGCCCAGCCGACGTTCCGCGCCACCGCGCACGGCTCGATCGCGCTCGGCCACAACGGCAACCTGGTCAACACCGCCGAGCTGGCGGACCTCGTCGCCGCGCTGCCCAAGGAGGGCGGCCGGGCGACCCAGGTCGCGGCCACCAACGACACCGACCTGGTCACGGCGCTGCTCGCCGGCCAGGTCGACGAGGACGGCAAGCCGCTGACCGTCGAGGAGGCCGCCCCCCGCGTCCTGCCCCTCGTCAAGGGCGCCTTCTCCCTCGTCTTCATGGACGAGCAGACCCTCTACGCCGCCCGCGACCCGCAGGGCATCCGCCCGCTGGTCCTCGGTCGGCTGGAGCGCGGCTGGGTGGTGGCGTCCGAGACCGCCGCCCTCGACATCTGCGGCGCCAGCTTCGTCCGGGAGATCGAGCCCGGCGAGATGGTCGCCATCGACGAGCACGGCCTGCGCAGCACCCGCTTCGCCGAGGCCCGCCCCAAGGGCTGCGTCTTCGAGTACGTCTACCTCGCCCGCCCCGACACCGACATCGCGGGCCGCAATGTGTACCTCTCCCGGGTGGAGATGGGCCGCAAGCTGGCCGCCGAGGCGCCCGCCGAGGCGGACCTCGTCATAGCGACGCCGGAGTCCGGCACTCCGGCCGCCGTCGGCTACGCCGAGGCCAGCGGCATCCCGTACGGCTCGGGCCTGGTGAAGAACTCCTACGTCGGCCGGACGTTCATCCAGCCGTCGCAGACCATCCGCCAGCTCGGCATCCGCCTCAAGCTCAACCCGCTGCGCGAGGTCATCCGCGGCAAGCGCCTGGTCGTCGTCGACGACTCCATCGTCCGCGGCAACACCCAGCGCGCGCTGGTGCGGATGCTGCGCGAGGCCGGCGCCCGTGAGGTCCACATCCGGATCTCCTCCCCGCCGATCAAGTGGCCGTGCTTCTTCGGCATCGACTTCGCCACCCGCGCGGAACTGATCGCCAACGGGCTGAGCGTCGAGGAGATCGGCAAGTCGCTGGGCGCGGACTCCCTCGCGTACATCTCCCTCGACGGCATGATCGAGGCGACCACGATCGCCAAGCCGAATCTGTGCCGGGCCTGCTTCGACGGCGAGTACCCGATGGAGCTGCCCGACCCGGAGCTGCTGGGCAAGCACCTCCTGGAGTCGGAGGCCGCCGGTGCGGCGTCGTCCGATGTGGACGGCGTCCGGACGCTCACCGCCGGGGTCGGCGGGGCCGACGCGCTGCGTCGCCCGTAGACCCCTGCCCCACCACAGGAAAGTTCTCTGCCATGTCTGAGACCACCGGCGCCAGCTACGCGAGCGCGGGAGTCGACATCGAAGCGGGCGACCGCGCCGTCGACCTCATGAAGGAGTGGGTGCGCAAGGCCACCCGCCCCGAGGTCGTCGGCGGGCTCGGCGGATTCGCCGGCCTCTTCGACGCCTCCGCGCTCAAGAAGTACGAGCGCCCGCTGCTGGCCTCGGCCACCGACGGAGTCGGTACCAAGGTCGACATCGCCCGCCGGATGGGTGTCTTCGACACCATCGGCCACGACCTCGTCGGCATGGTCGTCGACGACCTGGTCGTCTGCGGCGCCGAACCGCTCTTCATGACCGACTACATCTGCGTCGGCAAGGTCCACCCCGAGCGGGTCGCGGCCATCGTCAAGGGCATCGCCGAGGGCTGCGTCCTCGCGGGCTGCGCACTGGTCGGTGGCGAGACCGCCGAGCACCCCGGGCTGCTGGGCGCGGACGAGTTCGATGTCGCGGGCGCCGGGACCGGCGTCGTCGAGGCGGACCGGCTGCTGGGCGCCGAGCGTGTCCGCGCGGGCGACGTGGTGATCGCGATGGAGTCCTCCGGACTTCACTCGAACGGGTACTCGCTCGTCCGCCATGTGCTGTTCGACCGGGCGGGGATGACGCTGGACCGCGAGGTCCCGGAGTTCGGCAGGACCCTCGGCGAGGAGCTGCTGGAGCCCACCAAGATCTACTCGCTGGACTGCCTGGCCCTCACCCGCACCGCCGAGGTGCACGCGTTCTCCCACATCACGGGTGGTGGCCTGGCCAACAACCTCGCGCGCGTGATCCCCGACGGCCTCCACGCCGTCATCGACCGGGGCACCTGGACGCCCGGCCCGGTGTTCGACCTGGTCGGCACCGCCGGATCGGTCGAGCGGCGGGAACTGGAGAAGACCCTGAACATGGGCGTCGGCATGATGGCCGTCGTCCCCCAGGAAGCGGTGGACGTGGCACTGGCCACCCTCGCCGACCGCGGCATCGACTCCTGGGTGAGCGGTGAGATCGCCGAGCGCGGCGACCGGACCGAAGCGGTGACCCTGACCGGTGACTACGCCGGCTGACCTGCCCGGAACCGGGGCAGCACAGAACCCGGTCCGAGGGGAAACCCCCGGACCGGGTCCGTGGACATGCTGTGCGCACCGTGACCGGCTGGTGGCCGGATCGATGACCTATCCGTGGTACGGCCGCGGGTGCTCACCCGTGGCAGAAACGGAAGGGTGCCTCGTCAGGCGCGGCGACGATGCTGGGTCGAGTTCTTGTCCTCGTCCTCGTCATCGTCGTCATTGTTGTACAGGTCGGCGTACCGCGCGTAGAGGTCGTCCTCGTCATCCTCGAACGGTTCGCCGTTCGCCGGCTTCTGTGCCTGCTGATCCGGCGATGCACCCAGCTCCTCGGCCAGGCGTGAGAGATCAGTCCCACCGCTGTTGTACTTCAGCTGGCGGGCGACCTTCGTCTGCTTGGCCTTGGCCCGGCCGCGCCCCATGGCTCGACCCCCTCAACGACGGGGCTCGACGGCCCCAGAGTCTTGACACGCGTTCATGATTCAGAGCGGACTCTCGACAGAGAGACCGGCCCGTAGGGCTTCAACGGTACCTGCTTCCGCGGCCATACGGTACGTCGCCCGTATCACCCGCCGCTCGGCATGACCTGCGAGGCGCCCTGTCCGCGCTGGTCACCTGCGATTTTAACCTGTCCTGTACGGCGACCCGCCGACGGGTGGTGAGGGATGTCTCCCTGATCACCCGCAGGACGGCGCACAGGGTATGTTTTCGGCCACGCTGAGTGGGTGTCCCCGCGCACCGCGGCCGGGCCCCGAAGGACCCGGCCGGAAACGCGTCAGGCGTGCCTGCCCTCCCTCATGCGCTGCTCGGCGAGCCGGTCGGCCGCCGCGGCCGGCGGAATGCCGTCCGCCTTCGCACGAGCGAATATCGCCAGCGTGGTGTCGAAGATTTCCGCCGTCTTTTTCTTGCACCGGTCGAAATCGAATCCGTGCAATTCATCGGCCACCTGGATGACGCCACCCGCGTTCACCACGTAGTCCGGTGCGTAGAGGATGCCGCGGTCGGCGAGATCCTTCTCGATGCCGGGGTGCGCGAGCTGGTTGTTGGCCGCGCCGCACACCACCTTCGCGGTCAGCCGCGGCACCGTGTCATCGTTCAGCGCGCCGCCCAGGGCGCACGGCGCGTAGATGTCCAGACCCTCGACGCCGATCAGCGCCTCGGTGTCCGCCACCACGGTGACCTGCGGATGCTCGGCGCGCACCCGCTCCACCGCCGCGGCGTTCACATCCGTGACGACGACCTCGGCGCCGTCCTGGAGCAGATGCCCGACAAGATGACGGCCGACCTTGCCGACCCCGGCGACACCGACCTTCCGCCCGCGCAGCGTGGGGTCGCCCCACCGGTGCTGGGCACAGGCCCGCATGCCCTGGAACACACCGAAGGAGGTCAGCACGGAGGAGTCGCCGGCGCCGCCGTTCTCGGGGGAGCGGCCGGTGGTCCACCGGTTCGTCCGGGCGATCACGTCCATGTCGGCGACGTACGTACCGACGTCGCACGCCGTGACGTACCGGCCCCCGAGAGACGCCACGAACCGGCCGTAGGCGAGGAGCAGTTCCTCGCTCTTGAGCACATCGGGGTCGCCGATGATCACCGCCTTGCCGCCGCCGTGGTCCAGGCCGGCGAGGGCGTTCTTGTAGGACATACCGCGCGAAAGATTCAGGGCGTCCAGCACGGCCTCCTCCTCGGAGGCGTATGCGTGGAAGCGGGTGCCGCCGAGGGCGGGGCCCAGGGCTGTGTTGTGGACCGCGATCACGGCCCGCAGGCCGCTGGCCCGGTCCTGGCAGAGAACTACCTGCTCATGGCCGCCCTGCTCGGAGTGGAACAACGTGTGCAACACGCCGCCGTCGGCGCTGACGGCGGCAGGACGTACGTCGGTCACGGTGGTGACTCTCCTAGGTCACGGATGACGCCCCCCTGCGGGTGGGGAGGGGCCGGTCGGGAAGAGCGTAAGACCTCCCGTGGCGCGTGTTCGGCCGGGTCCCGGGGAAGGCCCACCCGCGGCGGGCCGCCGTGCGACGATTTCCGTGTCCGGGGCCGCAGGGGCGACACACCCTGCCAACTCCCGGTGCCGGTCTTCCGTTTGAAGGAGCGCGCGTGGCCCTGGTGTCATCGGTGAAGATCCCGTACGCCGCGTACCTGCGGGTGTACGAGCCGCTGGCAGCGTTCCCCGAGCCGGAGCGCTCCCACTGGGCACGTTACGCCAAGAGGGACGACACCCCCACCGCGCTGGACGAGCAGCGCCGCGCCCTCGCCGATCTTCTGCCGACCCCGCCGGTGCCGGTGCCGGTCCACGAGAGCGGGGACGCCTTCGTCGTGATCGTCGACGAGGTCCCGTGCGTCTGCCCCTGGCGCACCCGGCTGCGCGGCTGGCAGGCCCTGGAGGAGCTTTCGGAGCTGCTGCCCGCGCCGGTGCTGGACGCCGCGCTGCCCCCGGTGGTGCGCCGCCAGGCATCGACCGACTACGAGGAGTGGCAGCGCCGCAACCCGGACGCCCGCCCGTGGATCAAGAGCGCGACCTGGCACGTACCGGTCCGCTGGTTCGTCCTCTTCGACGACGCGGAGCGCGAGTACACGGGCGGGCGGCGGCCGCTGCTGCGCTACCGCACCCCGATGGTGCAGGCGCGCCGCCGCCTCGCCCGCGGTCTGCGGACGCTGCGCGAGACGCTGGAGGAGGGGCCGCTGATCGACGGCCTGGTGGAGGTCGGGCGGTGGCTGGAGGAGTTCCATCCGCGGTCGCTGGTGGAGCTGGACTACGGGGGGCTGGTGCACGCGGTGCCCGCGGGCCATCTCGCGGAGGACCGCTCGGCCGCGGAGGTGGCGGAGGGCCTCGCGGCGCTGCGGGACGGCGACGGAGAACGGGCCGGCACGGCGTACGAGCGGCTGTCGGAGCGCTGGCGCGCGGTGCGGGAGCGGCAGTTCGCCAGCTGATGGGCGGGGGCGGGCCGGCCGGTGGTGGCGTATCCATGGCCGGTGAGTGCGTGCGGTGGCGCCGACCGCCCGGTGATCATGAAATCCTGGACGCGCATTAGGCTGCTGCCGGTCAGGACGTAGGTCCTGATCCGGACGTTTCGCCCCAACAGTGATCTAAAGCACTGACATCGAGTCTTGCCCATAAGGGGTTCCCTCGTGTCAAAATAGGACAAGGAGTCTGAGTTGGACTCCTTCCGTCTGTGTGTGGGCGGATAGTTCGGTATTGCGCTCCTTGAGGGGTCTAGTGACGCGTGATCACGCTGTGACTGATCGTCACAACCGTGTGACTGTCCGCTATGACATGGTCCATCGGCTTCCGTCGAGGTTGAACACCTGAGAGGGCAATTCCATCGGTTTGGCCGACGTGGCTGGACAGATGGTGTAGTTGTAGTGCCGAGGACAAGCCGTTCGTCCTATTACCGACTCGGCCCGCGTCCGCCATTTCGGGCAACGTGGGTCAAGGTGCAGAATTTAGAGGAAAGAACCGTGATGGTTCGGTTCTCCCGAGGAGGCCGCTCATGACCGCTCGCACCCCTGACGCCGAGCCGCTGCTTACCCCCGCCGAGGTCGCCACGATGTTCCGCGTGGACCCGAAGACGGTGACCCGCTGGGCCAAGGCAGGCAAGCTCACGTCCATCCGTACGCTCGGAGGACACCGGCGTTACCGCGAGGCTGAGGTCCGCGCACTGCTCGCGGGCATTCCGCAGCAGCGCAGCGAGTCCTGAACAACCGCATGACCGGGCTGTTTTCGGGGCCCCCAACCCGAAGAAGGCCCACGCAACACCCCTAGCTCCACCTGCTTCACGCAGTTCCCCACGACGCGGCGCCCGCCCCAACGGGCGCCACACCCGCTTCGTTCGGGTACGTCATCGATCGCGCTGGACTCCGCCGGGTCCAGCGCGATCTTCTTTTTGCCCGCGTTCTGTGGCCCCCGTCACCGGGGTTCTGCCCGCTGCCGGGCAGGGTCCGGCCGGCGTTCGTGCCCGGCCTCCCCGCGTGCCCCGGAGGGCGTTCACGGACAGACCGTGCGGTTTCTTTCTCCCCGGCCTCATGGGGGTGCAATTGCACATATTAAATGGGCCGGGCGTAGGGCAGACGTAAGTTCCACGCGCGCTGAAACTTGTTCGGTGACACCCATCACAGCGCGCGGTGCTTGAGGTGTCATGATCCCTGCGGTATTGGCCGCTCGACGCCACGTCAAAAGCTTCCCACCGCACGGGTGAAGGCGCGGCCGCCGATGGTCACCCGACCGCGGGACCTTCGTCCTCCGGTGGCTCGGAGACGGCCTGCGGGCCCTCTGGGGACCCTGAGGGCCCGGAAGTTCCCGAACGGCCCGTGTGGGGCTCCAGAGCCAGCCTGTGGAGCCGATGGCAGACGGGGCAGTGCCGCGTCAGATGCCGGTAGGCCGTCGCGGCCGCCAGATGGGCACGTAACAACGCCCTGGTCTCGTGCCTCGCCGTCGTCATCCGCACGCACCTCCCCGGCCCCGGCCCCACGCCACCTCTGTGACTACCCGGGGCGTGTGCCCCCGTCAAGACGGCGCGAGGGAGGTGAGGGGCGCGAGGCGGCGCGCGGCCCCGCGCTCCGGCGGCGCCCGCCCGGACCCGGTCCCGATGTACGACAACGGCCCGCATCCGATATCGGATGCGGGCCGTTCCGCTGCGGTCCTGACGGGATTTGAACCCGCGGCCTCCACCTTGACAGGGTGGCGAGCACTCCAAACTGCTCCACAGGACCTTGCTGCCGCTCCGCTTCCGCGGGGCTGCGAAGCAAGACTCTACAGCAGGTCAGGGGGTGCGGTCGAACCCGCTCCCCGGGGGCGGACGGCGGGGCGGCCCGACGGCTACGGAGCCGCCGCGTCCACCGCCTTCATGATCCGCTTGTCCGACACCGGATACGCCGTCCCCAGCGCGTGCGCGAAGTAGCTCACCCGCAGCTCCTCGATCATCCAGCGGATCTCCCGCGCCTCGGCGGGCACCGGACGCCCCTGGGGGAACTGCTCCAGCAGCCAGGCGTACTCGTCCTGCATCTCCTTGACCTTCGCCATCCGGGCGCGGTCCCGCTCGGCGTTGGTCGGCAGCTGCTGGAGGCGCCGGTCGGCGGCCACCAGGTAGCGCATCAGGTCCGGCAGCCGCTTCGCGCCGTGCGCGGTCACGAAACCGGGCCTGATCAGCGCGGCGAGCTGCTCCCTGACGTCGGTCAGCGACGGCAGCAGCGAGGGGAACGAGGTGTCCTTGAGCCGGCGCTCGCACGCCTGCCAGGCGGCCAGCACCTCCTGCGTCTGCGCGATGGTCCGCAGCGTCGCGTCCACCAGATCGGCCCGTACGCCGTCGAACAGCTTGCGGAAGGACTCCTCGTCCCAGGCCGGGCCGCCGCGCGCCGCCATCAGCCGGTCGGCGGCCGCGGTGACGCAGTCGTCGAACAGCGCCTGGATCGAACCGTGCGGATTGCGGGACAGGGCCAGCTTCTGCTGGTTGCTGAGCTTGTCCTGGGCGAACTTCGCCGGGTGGGACGGAATGTTGAGCAGGATGAGGCGGCGGGTGCCCGCCCACATCGCCGTCCGCTGCTCCGCCTCCGTGTCGAACAGCTGCACGGCGACGCTCGTGCCCTCGTCCACCAGCGCCGGGTACGCCTTCAGGGTCTGGCCGGCCCGCCGGGTCTCGAAGGTGCGCGGCAGCGCGCCGATCGTCCAGGACGTCAGGCCGCTGCGCTGCACCGGAGCGGCCGCCGTCTCCCGGCCGCCCTCCCCGCCGCGGGACGGGCGCTCCGCGGCCTGCGCGAACGCCTTGGAGATCGCCGCCCGGGTCTTCGGCTTCAGCTTCAGCCGCAGTGCCTCCAGGTCCTTGGCCTCGGCGAGCTTGCGCCGCCGCTCGTCCACCACCCGGAACGTGATCTTCAGATGGTCGGGCACCTTGGCCGTGTCGAAGTCCGCCGCCGACACCGGCACCCCCACCATCCGCTGCAACCCCGCCGCCAGCGAGACCGTCAGCGGGCCCTGGAGCGGCACCGTGGAGTCCAGGAACCGGGCCGCGAAGTTCGGCGCCGGCACGTAATTGCGGCGGATCGGTTTCGGAAGCGAACGGATCAGCTCCGTCACCAGCTGCTCGCGCAGCCCCGGGATCTGCCAGTCGAAGCCCTCCGAGGAGACCTGGTTGAGCACCTGGAGCGGGATGTGCACCGTCACACCGTCCGCGTCCGCGCCCGGCTCGAACTGGTACGTGACCTTGAACCGCAGCTTCCCCTGCCGCCACGCGTCCGGGTAGTCGTCCTTCGTGACGGCCTCGGCGGACTCGTTGATGAGCATCGAATGCTCGAAGTCCAGGAGGTCCGGCTCCTCCTTCTCCTTCTTCTTCCACCACGCGTCGAAGTGCGCCCCGGAGACCACATCGGCGGGCACGCGCTGGTCGTAGAAGTCGAAGAGGGTCTCGTCGTCGACGAGGATGTCGCGCCGCCGGGCGCGGTGCTCCAACTCCTCGACCTCGCCGAGCAGTTTGCGGTTGTCGTGGAAGAACCGGTGGTGGGTGCGCCAGTCGCCCTCCACCAGCGCGTTGCGGATGAACAGGTCGCGGGAGACCTCGGGGTCGATCCGCCCGTAGGCCACCTTGCGCTGGGCGACCAGCGGGACGCCGTAGAGCGTCACCCGCTCGTACGCCATCACCGCGGCCATCTTCTGCTCCCAGTGCGGCTCGCTGTACGTCCGCTTGACCAGGTGCTGCGCCAGCGGCTCGACCCACTCGGGCTCGATCTTCGCGTTCACCCGCGCCCACAGCCGGGACGTCTCGACCAGCTCGGCCGACATCACCCAGCGCGGCGGCTTCTTGAACAGCGCGGAACCGGGGAAGACCGCGAACTTGGCGCTGCGGGCGCCCAGGAATTCGTTCTTGGCGTCCGTGTCCTTCAATCCGATGTGCGAAAGCAAACCGGAAAGCAGGGCGGTGTGGATGTGCTGCGGCGCCGCGTCCTGCTCACTGAGGTGGATGCCCATGGTCTTGGCGACCGACCGCAGCTGGGAGTAGATGTCCTGCCACTCACGTATCCGCAGATAGTTCAGGAACTCGTTGCGGCACATCCGGCGGAACGCCGACGACGACAGCGCCTTCTGCTGCTCGCGCACGTACCGCCACAGATTGAGGAACGCCAGGAAGTCGCTGGTCTCGTCCTTGAACCGGGCGTGCTGCTGATCGGCCTGCTGCTGCTTGTCGGACGGCCGCTCCCGCGGGTCCTGGATCGACAGCGCCGCCGCGATCACCATCACCTCGCGGACACAGCCGTTGCGGTCCGCCTCCAGCACCATCCGCGCCAGCCGGGGGTCCACCGGCAGCTGGGACAGCTTGCGGCCGAGCGGCGTCAGCCGCTGCCCCTGGCCGCGGCCCCGCTGCCCCGGCGCGGCGGACTTCGCCCGCGCCTCCAGCGCCCCCAGCTCGTGCAGCAGATCGACGCCGTCCTTGATGTTGCGGCGGTCCGGCGGGTCGATGAACGGGAACTTCTCGATGTCGCCCAGCCCGGCCGCGGTCATCTGGAGGATGACGGACGCGAGGTTGGTGCGCAGGATCTCCGCGTCGGTGAACTCCGGCCGCGTCAGGAAGTCGTCCTCGGAGTACAGCCGGATGCAGATGCCGTCACTCGTACGGCCGCAGCGGCCCTTGCGCTGATTGGCGCTGGCCTGCGAGATCGGCTCGATCGGCAGCCGCTGCACCTTGGTGCGGTAGCTGTAGCGGGAGATCCGGGCCATGCCCGGGTCGATGACGTACCGGATGCCCGGGACGGTCAGCGAGGTCTCCGCGACATTGGTGGCCAGCACGATGCGGCGGCCGGTGTGCCGCTGGAAGACCCGGTGCTGCTCGGCGTGCGACAGCCGCGCGTACAGCGGCAGCACCTCCGTGCCGGGCAGGTTCTTGCGGTTCAGCGCGTCCGCCGTGTCGCGGATCTCGCGCTCACCGGAGAGGAACACCAGGATGTCGCCGGGGCCCTCGGCCCGCAGCTCGTCGACCGCGTCGCAGATCGCGGTGATCTGGTCCCGGTCGCCGTCGCCGCCGCCCTCCTCCAGCAGCGGCCGGTAGCGGACCTCGACCGGATACGTCCGCCCGGACACCTCGATGACCGGCGCGCTCGGCGCCTTCTCGCCGTCCGCCGCGTTCACCGTGGCGAACGAACCGAAGTGCCGGGCGAAGCGCTCCGGATCGATGGTCGCGGAGGTGATGACGATCTTCAGGTCGGGGCGGCGGGGGAGGAGTTGCGCCAGATAGCCGAGGATGAAGTCGATGTTGAGGCTGCGCTCGTGCGCCTCGTCGATGATCAGCGTGTCGTACTGGCGCAGCTCGCGGTCCGTCTGGATCTCGGCGAGCAGGATGCCGTCCGTCATCAGCTTGACGAGGGTGTCCTGGCCGACCTGGTCGGTGAAGCGGACCTTCCAGCCCACCGCCTCGCCCAGCGGCGTCCGCAGCTCCTCCGCCACCCGCTCGGCGACCGTACGGGCCGCGATCCGGCGCGGCTGGGTGTGCCCGATCAGCCCCCGTACGCCACGGCCCAGCTCCAGGCAGATCTTGGGGATCTGGGTCGTCTTGCCGGAACCCGTCTCACCCGCGACGATCACGACCTGGTGGTCCCGGATCGCCGCCAGGATCTCGTCCTTCTTCTGGCTGACCGGAAGCTGCTCGGGATACGTGATCTCCGGCACCGCGGCACGCCGCCGCGCCACCCGCGCCTCGGCCTCGGTGATCCCCTCGGCGATCTCGGTGAGCACGGCCGCCCGCGCCTCGGGCTTGCGGATGCGGCGCGCGCCGTCGAGCCGGCGGCCCAGCCGCTGCTCGTCGCGCGGCATCAGGGCGGTGAGTCGCTCCAGCAGGTCGGGGAGGGCGGGAGCGGCGCCGTCGGACGGGGCGGAGGCAGGCTGACTGGACATACGGGTCCCAGGATCTCACCTCCCCGATTCGACTGGCGAACGAATTGCGGGCGGTGTCACGGGCGGAGTACGGGCACGGGCGGGGCAGGCCGGAGGCGTGGGGGCCTTGGCGTGTATGTCCGGGCTGTGTCGCTTAGCGTGGCTCCATGGATGATCAGCATGGTTCGTCCACCGGGAACGAGGCCCACGCGCGGCCCGGGACCTGGGCGGAGAAGTGGGCAGCCGCCAAGAAGTCGCCGCTCTTCCCGGCCTGTGTGCTGGTCCTCATCCTCGCGGCGGCCGCGGGCCTGTTCGCCGGCTCGTACACGTACACCATGGCCAACCCGACCCCGCGGCACATCCCCCTCGCGGTGGTCGGCGCGCGGACCACGCCCCAGGGCACCCCGACCCGGGAGGGCCGCTTCGCCGACGGCCTGCAACGGGCGCTGCACGCCTCCCTGCGGCTGACCGGCTACCCCCGCTACGAGGATGCGCGCGGGGCCGTCGAGCAGCAGCGGGAGTTCGGCGTCCTCGCCCCGCACGGCGACGGGGTACGGCTGGACGTGGTCGGCGCGTCGGGCGCCTCGGTGGCCGAGCTGCTGGCCACGACCGCGCCGCGGGTGGCCAAGGGGACGGGCGTGCCCGTCGTGGTGCGGGACGTCAGACCTCTCCAGCACGGCGACCCGCGCGGCCTCGCGCTGTTCTACATCACCCTCGCCGCGGTGATCATCGGCTTCGTCGGCGCGATCCAGCTCAACGTGCACGCCCGCGCCCTCACCCCGGCCGAACGCATCGCCTTCACCGCCGGCTACGCCCTGCTCGGCGGCTTCGCGATCGGCGCGGTCGTCGACTGGTGGCTGGGCGCCCTGCGGCTGCCGTTCGTCCAGTCCTGGATGATCCTCGCGCTGACGATGTTCACGTCCGGCATGGTCTGCACGATGTTCACCACCCTGATGGGCCGCTGGGCGATGCTCCCCACCTGGGGACTGATGGTGCTGCTGGGCAACCCGTCGTCCGGCGGCGCGGTCTCCTGGCCGCTGCTGCCCTCCGCCCTCGGCCACATCGGCCGCTGGCTGCCGCCCGGCGCCTCGGTCAACGCCCAGCACGCCGCCGTCTACTTCCGCGACGCCCAGCACCTCTTCCCCTATCTGGTGCTGGCCGGCTGGTCGCTGCTGTCCGTCGCGGTCTTCTGGACCTGGCGCCACCGCCACCCGGGCGGACGGGAACCGGACCCGGCCGATACGGCGCCGTCCTGAACCAGTACGTCCACGGGAAGGACGTCCACGGGAACGAAAAAGGCCCCGGTCCGAAGACCGGGGCCTTTCCCGAATGGGTGTGGCTGGGGCCGGGGTCGAACCGGCGACCTATCGCTTTTCAGGCGATCGCTCGTACCAACTGAGCTACCCAGCCGCAGCGGTCCTGACGGGATTTGAACCCGCGGCCTCCACCTTGACAGGGTGGCGAGCACTCCAAACTGCTCCACAGGACCTTGCATTGTGCGAAACGGCCTGAACCAGTCTCGCACACGATCATGCGTGCCCCCAACGGGATTCGAACCCGTGCTACCGCCTTGAAAGGGCGGCGTCCTGGGCCACTAGACGATGAGGGCTGATGGCCCACCTTGGCGTCGTTACCGGCGCCGTCGGGGACGTGAGAAGCATATGGGATGGGAGGACCGTTCGCCAAAACGGTTTACCCGGAGGCGCGGGCGGGGCCCCTGATCGGCCGTATCCGCCGGGCCCGCGTCAGCCCCAACCCAGCTCGTGGAGCCGCTCGTCCTCGATGCCGAAGTGGTGCGCCACCTCGTGGACCACGGTGGTCGCCACCTCGTCCACGACCTCCTCCCGCGTCCCGCACATGCGCAGGGTGGGGCCCATGTAGACGGTGATGCGGTCGGGGAGGACACCCGCGTACCACTCGCCACGTTCCGTCAGCGGAGTTCCCTCGTAGAGCCCCAGCAGTTCCGGGTCGTCGGCGGGCGGTTCGTCCTCGACGAACACCGCGACGTTGTCCATGATCCGGGCCAGTTCCGGCGGGATCAGGTCGAGGGCGTCGCTGACCAGTTCTTCGAAGGCGTCCCGCGTCATCTCCAGCACACCGCCATTGTCGGGGACGGACGGGGAGAACGGGGCGGGGCGGGCCGAGTGGGGGACAGGGGGCTGTTGCCTGCCGCGCGGCGTGCGGGGCGGGTGGTGGTCGCGTTCTCGGGCCGCCCCGCCCC
>NZ_JCANQV010000042.1:0-28091 GCF_059553635.1 Candidatus Streptomyces philanthi | reverse complement strand
GCCTGCAAGGCCGTGCGGCGGCTGGGGCTGCGGGTACCGGAGGACGTCTCGGTGACCGGCTTCGACGATCTGGCGCTGGCGGTGGCGGTCGAGCCGGAGCTGACCACCGTGCGGCTGCCCGCCGAGGACTTCGGCGAGGCGGGCATGCGGGCCCTGACCGCGGTGCTCGACGACCGGTCCCCGGCACCCCGCACCCTGCCCGCCACGCTGGTCGTCCGCGGCTCGACCGGGCCGGCCCCGCTGCCGTGACACGGCGCGCCCCGGCGGGAGGGTTCCCGCCGGGGCGCGCCACGAGTGCGAGGCCGTGCTACTCCCCCGCCTCCCGCTCACCGGAGCCGGACGCGTCGGGCGCGGACCCGCCGTCCTTCTCGGGGGTCTCGGGCTCCTGTGCCGTCCCGCCGTCCTCCTCCAGCAGCTGGGAGAGCTGCCGGCCCAGGACGCGCTTGAACTTGCGCTGCTGCGGCCGCGTACGGTCCAGGACCGCGACCTCCAGCTGCTCGGCGGTCAGGGTGCGCGCTCCGCCGTTGGTGTCCCGCGAGAGGGACTCGACCGCCAGCCGCAGGGCCTCGCCCAGCGTCATGCCGTCGCGGTGCCGCTGGTCGAGGTAGCTG
Source organism: Candidatus Streptomyces philanthi (assembly GCF_059553635.1). Taxonomy (NCBI): domain Bacteria; kingdom Bacillati; phylum Actinomycetota; class Actinomycetes; order Kitasatosporales; family Streptomycetaceae; genus Streptomyces; species Candidatus Streptomyces philanthi. The sequence goes on along the minus strand of NZ_JCANQV010000042.1, from coordinate 27,480 downwards.
CTGATCTGGTCGGCGTTGCCGCCCACCGCGACCGAACCGTGCTCGTCCACGATCGAGCCGTCGTGCGGGAGCCGGTAGATCTGGTCGTCCTCGGGGGCGCTGCCGACCTCGGCGACGATCAGCTCGACCTCGTACGGCTTCTCGGCGGCGCTGGAGAAGATCGTGCCGAGGGTCTGGGCGTAGACGTTCGCCAGGCCGCGGGCGGTGACGTCCTCGCGGTCGTAGGTGTAGCCGCGCAGGTCGGCGTAGCGCACCCCGCCGATCCGCAGGTTCTCGAACTCGTTGTACTTGCCGACCGCGGCGAAGGCGATGCGGTCGTAGATCTCGCTGACCTTGTGCAGGGCCCGGGAGGGATTCTCGGCGACAAAGACCACGCCGTCGGTGTATTGCAGCACCACGACGCTGCGACCGCGGGCGATGCCCTTGCGGGCGTATTCGGCACGGTCGGCCATGGCCTGCTGGGGTGAGACATAAAACGGCGTCGACACCGGTTATCCGTCCCTTTCTGTCAATGGCTCTCTCACTGGCGCGTACATGCGGACCGCCCCGCCGCTCACAGCACCGCGGCGCGCGGGCCGTCGGGCTGCTCCAGACGCCGGTCGTGCACGGCACGGGCGATCTCCGCGACCTCTTCCTCGGCGTACTTGGTGAAGCCGTCCTCGGTGATCACCGTGACGACCGGGAAGATCCGCCGGGCCAGGTCGAGGCCGCCGGTCGCCGAGTCGTCGTCCGCGGCGTCGTAGAGCGCCTGCACGACGGCCGTGACGGCCTGCTGCTGCGTGAGGTCGTCGCGGTAGATCTTCTTGAGCGCGCCGCGGGCGAAGACGGAGCCGGAGCCCGTGGCGGCGAAGCCCTGCTCCTCGGACCGTCCGCCGGTCACGTCGTAGGAGAAGATGCGGCCCTTGCCGCGGTCGACGTCCCAGCCGGCGAACAGCGGCACGATCGCGAGGCCCTGCATGGCCATCCCGAGATTGCCGCGGATCATCGTGGAGAGACGGTTCGCCTTGCCCTCCAGGGAGAGCTGGGCGCCCTCGACCTTCTCGAAGTGCTCCAGTTCCAGCTGGAACAGCTTGACCATCTCGACGGCGAGGCCGGCGGTGCCCGCGATGCCGACCGCGGAGTACTCGTCGGCCGGGAACACCTTCTCTATGTCGCGCTGCGCGATGACGTTGCCCATCGTGGCCCGCCGGTCGCCGGCGAGAACCACACCGCCGGGGAACGACGCCGCCACGATGGTGGTGCCGTGCGGCGCCTCGACGGCGCCCTGTACGGGCGGCAGCGGCCGGTTGCCCGGCAGCAGACCGGGAGCGTGCTCGCCGAGGAAGTCCATGAACGACGAGGATCCAGGCGTCAGGAAGGCAGCTGGCAGACGCCCGGTGCTACGGGTGTTGGCTTCCACACGTTTCCTTCCGGATACTCGGCCGCCCGCCTCCCGGCGGCGGGCCGATACTTGAAAAGTCACCCGTGCCACGGCACGGCCGGTGCACGGTACGTCCCGGACCCTACCCGGACCGGAGCCGTGATCCACACGGGATGCGGGCCCCGGCGACGCCCCTGCCCGGCGGGCGGTGCGCCCGGTGCGGCACGGCGCTCCCCGGACGTGCGGCGGGCGCGGCGCGGGCCCGCCCCGGGGAGCGACGCCCGCGCCGCGGCCGGCTACTCGCCGCCCTTCTGGACGAAGGAACGCACGAAGTCCTCGGCGTTCTCCTCCAGCACGTCGTCGATCTCGTCGAGGACGGAGTCCACGTCGTCCGACAGCTTTTCCTGGCGTTCCTTGAGGTCGTCGGTCGCCTGTGCGTCCGGTGCCTGCTCCTCGACCTCTTCCGTGGCGCGCGTCGCCCTCTGCTGCCCGCCGCTGTCCTTGGTCGCCATATCCCTCACCCCGCTCGGTTCGCCCCGCTCGATGTGACGTTCATGATCAGACCCTACAAGCTGGGTCCGACATCGGCCCCGCACTTGGTGCAACGTCCGGGAGCCACCCCGATGATTCCCGCCACGCGGTGTTTTCAGCCGCCCACCGGCCGCGAATCCCGGGCGGTTCAGTGGCCGGAAAGCACCCTCACCAGGTCCTCCGCCGTGCGGCAGCGGTCCAGGAGGTCCTTGACGTGTTCCTTCGTCCCGCGCAGCGGCTCCAGGGTCGGCACCCGCTGGAGGGAGTCGCGGCCCGGCAGGTCGAAGATCACCGAGTCCCAGGAGGCGGCGGCGACGTCGTCCGCGTACTGCTCCAGGCAGCGGCCGCGGAAGTAGGCGCGGGTGTCCTCCGGCGGCCTGATCCGGGCGGCGTCGACATCGCTCTCGTCCAGCAGCCGCTTCATCCGGCCGCGGGCCGCCAGCCGGTTGTACAGGCCCTTGCCGGGCCGTACGTCGGCGTACTGGAGGTCGACGAGGTGCAGCCGGGCGGCGTCCCAGTCCAGCCCGTCGCGGCGGCGGTAGCCGTCCATCAGCTCGCGCTTGGCGACCCAGTCCAGCTCGCCGGAGAGGCTCATCGGGTCGTTCTCCAGCCGTCCGAGCACGTCCTCCCAGCGGGTGAGCACGTCCTTGGTCTGCTCGTCGGCGTCCGCGCCGTAGCGGTCCTCGACGTATTTGCGGGCCAGCTCGCAGTACTCCATCTGGAGCTGTACGGCGGTGAGGGTGCGGCCGCTGCGGAGGGTGACGAGCCGGCGCAGGGTGGGGTCGTGGGAGACGGCGTGGAGGGTGCGGACGGGCTGGTCGACGGCGAGGTCGACGGCGATGAACCCGTCCTCGATCATGGACAGGACGAGCGCGGTGGTGCCGAGCTTGAGGTAGGTCGAGATCTCCGAGAGGTTCGCGTCGCCGATGATCACGTGGAGCCGGCGGTACTTCTCGGCGTCGGCGTGCGGCTCGTCGCGGGTGTTGATGATGGGGCGCTTGAGGGTCGTCTCCAGGCCGACCTCCACCTCGAAGTAGTCGGCGCGCTGGCTGAGCTGGAAGCCGTGCTCGTGGCCGTCCTGGCCGATGCCGACCCGTCCGGCGCCGGTGACGACCTGGCGGGAGACGAAGAAGGGCGTCAGATGGCGGACGATGTCCGCGAACGGGGTCTCCCGCTTCATCAGGTAGTTCTCGTGCGTCCCGTAGGAGGCGCCCTTGTTGTCGGTGTTGTTCTTGTAGAGCAGGATCGGCTGGGCGCCGGGGACCTGGGCCGCGCGTTCCGCGGCCTCGGCCATGATCCGCTCGCCGGCCTTGTCCCAGAGGACGGCGTCGCGGGGGTTGGTGACCTCCGGGGCGCTGTACTCGGGGTGGGCGTGGTCGACGTAGAGCCGCGCGCCGTTGGTGAGGATCACATTGGCCAGGCCGATGTCCTCGTCGGTGAGCTGGCTGGCGTCGGCGGCCTCCCGGGCGAGGTCGAAGCCGCGGGCGTCCCGCAGCGGGTTCTCCTCCTCGAAGTCCCACCGGGCCCGTCGTGCCCGGTGCATCGCCGCCGCGTAGGCGTTGACGACCTGGGACGAGGTGAGCATGGCATTGGCATTCGGGTGGCCGGGGACGGAGATCCCGTACTCCGTCTCGATCCCCATTACTCGCCGTACGGTCATGCGGCCCTCCTTGCCCGGCGGCGCCCCCGGCCGGGGACGGCGCTCAAGTACCGCTGCGCTCTGGCTCCGTGCGCGCTCCCCGCCCGTGCGCCGCGCAGCGGGGCGGTACCGACGAGCCTAGAGCGCCAGGAGGGCGCTGGGGAGATCATTACAGTCATTGCTCCCGTCCGGTTTTCCCTGGTCCCGGAAATGCCTGCGGCTGCGGACGCCCCGTCCAGGACATCCGCAGCCGGAGAGCGGTGTTACAGGTACTGGCCGGTATTCGCCACCGTGTCGATGGAGCGGCCGGTGTCCGCGCCCTGTTTCCCGGTGACCAGCGTCCGGATGTAGACGATCCGCTCGCCCTTCTTCCCGGAGATCCGGGCCCAGTCGTCCGGGTTGGTGGTGTTCGGAAGGTCCTCGTTCTCCTTGAACTCGTCCACGCATGCCTGGAGGAGGTGGGAGACCCGCAGTCCCTTCTGATTGTGTTCGAGGAATGCCTTGATGGCCATTTTCTTCGCGCGCCCGACGATGTTCTCGATCATGGCGCCGGAATTGAAGTCCTTGAAGTAGAGGACTTCCTTGTCACCGTTGGCGTAGGTGACCTCCAGGAAGCGGTTCTCCTCGGATTCCGCGTACATCTGCTCGACGACCGACTGGATCATGGCGCTGACCGCGGCCCTGGCGGAGCCGCCGTGCTCGGCGAGGTCGTCGGCGTGCAGCGGCAGGGTCTCGGTCAGGTACTTCGAGAAGATGTCCTTGGCGGCCTCCGCGTCCGGACGCTCGATCTTGATCTTCACGTCGAGGCGGCCGGGGCGCAGGATCGCGGGGTCGATCATGTCCTCGCGGTTCGAGGCGCCGATCACGATGACGTTCTCCAGGCCCTCCACGCCGTCGATCTCGGAGAGCAGCTGGGGGACGATGGTGTTCTCGACGTCCGAGCTGACGCCGGAGCCGCGGGTGCGGAAGAGGGAGTCCATCTCGTCGAAGAAGACGATGACGGGGGTGCCCTCGCCGGCCTTCTCCCGGGCCCGCTGGAAGACCAGCCGGATGTGCCGCTCGGTCTCGCCGACGTACTTGTTCAGCAGCTCGGGGCCCTTGATGTTCAGGAAGAAGCTCTTGCCCGCGGGCTGCCCGGTCACCTCGGCGACCTTCTTGGCAAGGGAGTTGGCGACCGCCTTGGCGATGAGGGTCTTGCCGCAGCCGGGCGGGCCGTAGAGCAAGACGCCCTTGGGCGGGCGGAGTTCGTGCTCCTTGAAGAGGTCGGGGTAGAGGTAGGGCAGCTCGACCGCGTCGCGGATCATCTCGATCTGGCCGCCCAGGCCGCCGATCTTGGTGTAGTCGATGTCCGGGACCTCTTCGAGGACCAGTTCCTCGACCTCGCTCTTGGGGATGACCTCGTAGACGTAGCCGGAGCGGGGTTCGAGCAGCAGGGCGTCGCCGGGGCGGACGGTGGCGTCCAGCAGCGGCTCGGCGAGCCGTACCACCCGCTCCTCGTCGGTGTGCCCCACGACCAGGGCGCGCTCGCCGTCCTCCAGGATCTCCTTGAGGGTGACGATGTCCCCGGCGTTCTCGAACTCCATGGCCGCGACCACGTTGAGCGCCTCGTTGAGCATGACCTCCTGGCCGCGCCGGAGGCCGCCGGTCTCGACACTGGGGCTGACGTTCACCCGGAGCTTGCGCCCCCCGGTGAAGATGTCGGCCGTGCCGTCGGTGTTGGCCTGCAGGAAGACGCCGAAGCCGGCCGGCGGCTGGGCGAGCCGGTCGACCTCCTCCTTGAGCGCCACGATCTGGTCGCGGGCCTCGCGGAGCGTGTTGGCGAGCCGCTCGTTCTGCGCGGAGACGCCGGCCAGGTTGGTCTGGAGCTCGACGATCCGCTCTTCGAGGATTCTCGTGTGCCGCGGAGAGTCGGCGAGCTTGCGTCGCAGGACGGCGATCTCCTGCTCAAGATAGGCGACCTGGCCGACGGGATCCTCGGACCCCCGCCCCGGCCGGAAGCCGCGGTTCATGTCGTCGTCGTGGGCTGCCACGGTCCTCACCTCCTCCAAAGGGAGCTGGACGCTTCCTGACCCTACCTGGGCCGGTGCGGGTTGAAACCCCTAGATCGAAAAGACGGTCGGGGTGTGTCCCATCTTCACCCTTGCGCACGTCCGCACACCCAGGGAATACCCACCGAACAACATCGGAAAGCGACCGGTTGTATCGTCGACCCGGTCAACACCCGTCAGAGCTGGCGGCACTGGGGCAGAAATCGACGGACGTACGCAGGAACGGCAGGCGACATGACCGCGCAGGACGACACCAACCCGGAACTTGAGGTCTGGATCGACCAGGACCTGTGCACCGGGGACGGCATCTGTGCGCAGTACGCGCCGGAGGTCTTCGAGCTGGACATCGACGGGCTCGCCTATGTCAAGAGCGCCGACGACGAACTGCTCCAGGAGCCCGGCGCCGTGACACGGGTGCCGCTGCCGCTCCTCAACGACGTCCGCGATTCCGCCAAGGACTGCCCGGGCGACTGCATCCACGTCCGCCGGATCGCGGACAAGGTCGAGGTGTACGGGCCGGACGCGGAGTGATGGGCCCGCGGACGGAGGGTGGCCGGGCCACCGCTCCGCCCACGGGGAACATGGTGTGACGGTTCAGACACCCTGGGTGCCGGCATCGGCGGGGAGTTCGACGAGGACGAACTTCCCGCCTTTCCACTGCCACTTGGCGGCGGTGCGCTCATCGGGGCAGCAGCGCGGGACGTCCGTCGTGGAGTAGCCCAGCAGGGTCGCGGAGACGGCGCCGTCCTTCACCGCGAGGTCCTGGACGCTGAGCCGGCGGGCGGGGTCGAGGAGGGTGGCGGCGACGCGCGGCCCGCCGCCGTCGGCGGAGCGGGCGACGACGTAGACGCCGCTGGGCGGGGTGCCGGTCTCGCTGTGGCAGCGGACGACGGCGACGGTCTCGGCGGTGCCGTCGCCGTCGAGGTCGCCGGACGCCCGCTGGACGATGTCGGGGCGCTGCCCTCCGCAGTCCACCGGGAAGGTGACGTCCCGGGGATCGGGGGCGGCCCCGGAGGTGGCGCGGGTGCCGTGGGTGGTGGCGGTGGCGTCGGGGGGCTGGACGAAGCCCGCGGCCGCGACGACGGCGGCGAGGGCGGTGGCGGTGACGAGCCAGTGCACGGGGCGCGGCTGGGTGTGCGGGAGGTCCTGGCCTGCCAAGGGCTGCACGCGGGGTAACTCCTGTGAAGTTCTGTGCCGGTGGGAGTGCCCAGCATCGTTCCACAGGAAGGGGTGCCGAGGAACCAGCCGGACCCGGGTTTCACGAGGGAGAACGAAGGGGCGCCGCCGGCGGTTCCCGGAGGGAACTCGTCGGCGGCGCCCGGTGGTTCGGTGCCCGTCGGCGGGTCAGCCGCGTTCGGCGGAGGCGGAGCCCGACGCGGAGCCGGGGCCGGTGTAGTCCTCGCCGTACGCGCCCTTGGCGGGGCGGCGGCGGCGCAGCGGCGGTTCGACGCCGTCGGCGAGCCGGCGGGCGGTCAGCAGGAAGCCGGTGTGGCCGATCATGCGGTGGTCGGGGCGGACGGCGAGGCCCTCGACGTGCCAGGTGCGGACCATGGTCTCCCAGGCCGACGGCTCGTTGAAGGTGCCGTGCTCGCGGATCGCCTCGACGGTGCGGGCCAGCTGCGTGGTCGTGGCGACGTACGCGCAGAGGATGCCGCCGGGGACCAGGGCCTTGGAGACGGCCTCCAGGCACTCCCAGGGGGCGAGCATGTCCAGGATGACGCGGTCGACGTCGGTGTCGGAGAGGTTGTCCTGGAGGTCGCCGACGGTGAGCGTCCACGCGGGGTGCGGGCCCCCGAAGTAGCGCTCGACGTTCTGGGTGGCGATCTCGGCGAAGTCGGCGCGGCGCTCGTAGGAGTGCAGCATGCCGTGGTCGCCGATGGCGCGCAGCAGGAAGCTGCTGAGGGAGCCGGACCCGACTCCCGCCTCGACGACCCGGGCCCCCGGGAAGATGTCGGCCATCGCCAGGATCTGCCCCGCGTCCTTGGGGTAGACCACGGCGGCTCCGCGGGGCATGGACAGGACGTAGTCGGGGAGCAGCGGGCGCAGCGCGAGGTAGGCGACGTTCCCTGTGGTACGGACAACACTGCCCTCGGGAGCACCGATCAGCTCGTCGTGGGGGAAGGCTCCCTTGTGGGTGTGGAAGCTTTTCCCCGCTTCGAGCGTGAAGGTGTAGTGGCGTCCCTTGGGGTCGGTGAGCTGGACCTGGTCCCCGACCTTGAAGGGCCCGCGACGGCGGGCGGCACCGGTCGGTTCGGACATGCGACCAGCCTACCGGCCCCGTGGGGCGGCCGGGACCAGCGGGCGGGAGGAGGGGCCCGGGTCAGGAGGTGCGGGCCATGGCGGCGACGAAGGCGCGTTCCACGTCGGCGGTGGCGAGCACCCCGTAGATCTCGCCGGTCTCCTCGACGACGAGGTACTCGGTGGCCGGGGTGGCGCGCAGGAAGTCCAGGAGGTCCTCGCCGGCGAGTTCGGCGGAGACCCGCATGCCGTCCTTGAGGTCCTGGGCGAGGGTGCCGACCGGGACCCAGGGACGGCGGTGGTCGGGGACCCCGGCGATGGCGGCCTCGCGGACGAGGGCGGTGGGCGTGCCCTGGGGGTCGACGACGACCAGGGCGCGGGCGCCCGCGTCGTTGGCGCGGCGCAGCGCCTCGGACAGGGGCGTGTCGGTGCCGACGGGGACGGCGCGGCGGGTCAGGGTGCGGGCCCGCAGGTCGGGGAGGCGTTCGCGCAGGCGGGCCATGCGCAGGCTGTTGCCGGCGCCGGTCCAGATGATCGCGGCGAGGATGGCGGCGAGCAGGGCGTCGGTGAGGGAGTCGGCGTCGCCGATCTCGGCGCGGGCGGTGCCCAGGGCGCCGGTGTGGGTGAGCAGCGGCAGGCCGATGAGGACGGTGACGGCGAGGAAGCGGCCGATCCAGGCGGCGGCGACGGTGCCGCTCATCGGGCGGCCGGTGATCTTCCAGACGACGGCGCGCAGCATCCGGCCGCCGTCGAGGGGCAGGCCGGGCAGCAGGTTGAAGACCGCGACGATGAGGTTGGAGATCATCAGCCCGGCGAGCAGCACGCCCGGTACGGTGCCGGGCTCGGTCAGGTGCATCCCCGCGTAGAAGACACCGGCGAGGACGAGGGAGAGCAGGGGGCCGACGAAGGCGAGGACGAATTCCCGGCCGGGGGTCTCGGCCTCCTTCTCGATCTCCGAGACACCGCCGAAGAACTGGAGCTGGATGCGGCGCACGGGGAGTTTGAAGCGGAGCGCGGCGACGGTGTGGGCGAGTTCGTGGACGAGCACCGAGGCGTAGAAGGCGACGGCGAAGAACAGCGACACCAGGTAGCGGGCGGAGCCCAGCTCGGGCAGCACCTGGTCGAGCTGGCCGCCGAAGACCCAGGTGATCAGGGCGGCGACGAGGAACCAGCTGGGGGCGACGTAGACGGGTACGCCGAAGGGGCGGCCCATGAGGATGCCTCCCCCGCCGCCCTTCTTCCCGCCGCGGCCGGGGTCCTTGTCGTTCCCGTTCCGCTCGGGCGGCTGGGGCGGTCGGTGCCGTGCGGACTCCTGGGGGTCCTGCGGCTTCCCGCTCTCGTCCACGGTGTCCCCTCGTCGAATTGCGGCCTTCGCGCCTGCTCGGCGTGATCTTCCGATCATGCAGGGCGAAGGGTGGTGCCGTCGATGGTATGCGGAATGTGGTGATGACCACGGGTGCGGCCCCCGGAGCGGGCCGGGGTGGCGGGCGATGTCGGTGGCGGGCCGTAGGGTCGTGTGCCATGGGAACGAGCACGGAGAAGGCCGGGGCGGGCACGGCGGCGCCCGGGGAGCGGGACGGCGCGGGAGTGACCGCGGAGCGGCCGCGGGCGCTGTCGCCGTCGCGGGCGGGCGATTTCCTCCAGTGCCCGCTGCTCTACCGCTTCCGCGTGATCGACAAGCTGCCGGAGAAGCCGAGCGCGGCGGCGACGCGGGGCACGGTGGTGCACGCGGTACTTGAACGTCTGTTCGACGCACCGGCGGCGCGGCGTACGGCGCCCGGGGCGCGGGCGATGGTCGCGGGCGAGTGGGAGAAGCTGCTGGCCAAGCGGCCGGAGCTGGCCCGCCTCTTCGAGGACGACACGGACGGGCAGCGCCTGGCGGGCTGGCTCGCGGACGCCGAGGCGCTGGTGGAGCGGTGGTTCACGCTGGAGGACCCGACGCGTCTGGAGCCCGCCGACCGCGAGCTGTACGTGGAAACGGTGCTGGAGTCCGGGCTGCGGCTGCGCGGGTTCATCGACCGGGTGGACGTGGCGCCGACGGGCGAGATACGGCTCGTGGACTACAAGACGGGCAAGGCGCCGCGCCCGCAGTTCGCGGAGAGCGCGCTGTTCCAGATGAAGTTCTACGCCCTGGTGGTGTGGCGGCTGCGCGGTGTGGTGCCGCGCCGGTTGCAGCTGGTGTACCTGGGCAGCGGTGAGGTGCTGACGTACGACCCGGGCGAGGCCGAGCTGCGGGCGGTGGAGCGGAAGCTGCTGGCGTTGTGGGAGGCCATCGAGCTGGCGACGGACAGCGGGGACTGGCGGCCGCGGCCGTCGAAGCTGTGCGGCTGGTGCGACCACCGGGCGCACTGCCCGGAGTTCGGCGGCACTCCCCCGGCCTATCCGCTGCCGGTCCGCCCGGCGGACGGGCAGGTGCCCGCGCAGGGCAGAATGGGGGCGATCTAACGAAGGAGTTGCCGTGGCTATCCGCGTCCTGCTGGTCGACGACCAACCGCTGCTGCGTACGGGTTTCCGGATGATCCTGGAGGCCGAGCAGGACCTGGCGGTCGTGGGCGAGGCCGGTGACGGTCTCCAGGCGCTGGACCAGGTACGCGCGCTCCAGCCCGACGTGGTGCTGATGGACATCCGGATGCCGCGGATGGACGGGGTCGAGGCGACCCGGCAGATCACCGGCCCGTCGAACGACGGCCCGGTGAAGGTGCTGGTGCTGACCACCTTCGACCTGGACGAGTACGTGGTCGAGGCGCTGCGGGCGGGGGCCAGCGGCTTTCTGCTCAAGGACGCGCCGGCCCATGAGCTGGTGCAGGCGATCCGGGTGGTGGCGGCGGGCGAGGCGATGCTCGCGCCGAGCATCACCCGCCGGCTGCTGGACAAGTACGCCGGGCATCTGCCGTCGGGCGAGGAGCCGGTGCCGGACACGCTGCACACCCTCACCGAGCGTGAGGTCGAGGTGCTGAAGCTGGTGGCGCGGGGCCTGTCGAACGCGGAGATCGCGGCGGACCTGTTCGTCAGCGAGACGACGGTCAAGACCCATGTGGGCCATGTGCTGACGAAGCTGGGCCTGCGTGACCGGGTGCAGGCGGCGGTCTACGCGTACGAGAGCGGGCTGGTGCGCCCCGGCGCGCAGTAACCGGGGGTCTCCCCCTCATACGACACAGCACCCCCGCGGCGGACGGCCGCGGGGGTGCTGTGCTGCGTGTCAGTTGGTGCCGACGCCCCGTCCGAGCTCCCAGATCTGGAGCGTGGAGGAGGAGTTGAGCGCCCATTCGACGCCGGTGATGTCGTTGCGGGCGGCGACGTACTGCTTGCCCTGCCACAGCGGGAGGATCGGCACGTCGTCGGCGACGATGTTCTGCGCCTTCTTGAAGTCCGAGGCGGCGGCGTTGCGGTCGCTCTGGCGGCGGGTGGCCGGGATGAGCTGGGACTCGATGGCGGAGTTGCGGTAGGGGGAGCTGAGGAAGTTGCCCTTGCCGAGGAACGGCGCGATGTAGTTGTCGACGTCGGGGATGTCCGGGAACCAGCCCATGCCGTAGACGGCGTACTTGCCCTCGGTGCTGTCGGTGCGGAACTGCTGCCAGTTGTCGACGGCGCGGACGTCGGCGTCGAAGAGCTTGCTGTCGTTCAGCTGCTTCTGGAGGGCGCGGAATTCCTTGCCGGTGCCGGCGCCGTAGTGGTTCTTGGAATACGTCAGCGTGACCTTCACCGGGGTGTGGACACCGGCCTGTTCGAGGATCTTCCGGGCGTTGGGAACGCTGGGATTGCCGTACTTGGTGAAGAAAGAGTTGATGTGACCGGTGAGGCCGGTCGGTACGAGCGAATAGAGCGGGTCGCCGGTGTAGTCGTAGACGTCGCGCACCAGTGCCGCGCGGTTGACGAGCTGGGCCATCGCCTGCCGTACGGCCTTGTCGGAGACCGAGGGGTGGTTGGTGTTGAAGACGAGGTAGCGGATTTCCTGGCCCGGCATCTCCTGGAGGACGAGGTTCTTGTCGTCGGAGTTCTGGAGGCCCTTGACCTGATCGGGCGACAGGCCGCGGTTCATCAGGTCGATCTCACCGGAACGCAGCGCGTGGTCCATGTCCTCGGCGTCGTCGAAGAACCGCATCGCGATCTTGTCGTTCTCGGTCTTGATCCCGCCCTTGTAGTCGGGATTCTTGGTGAAGACGACCTTGGTGACGCGGTTTCCGTTCCGCTCGGCCTTGAGCGTGTACGGGCCGGAGCCGACGGCCTCGAAGCCCTTGAGGAGGCGGTCCTTGGGGTAGACCCGGCTGTCGACGATGGAGGCGGCGGGGGTGGCCAGCTTCTGCGGGAAGGTGGCGTCGGGCTTCTTGAGGTGGAAGACCACCTCCTTGTCGCTCGGCGTCTCCACCGTGTCGATGCCGCTGAGCAGGGAGGACGGGCCGTTCGCGTAGTTGATGGCGGTGACCCGGTCGAAGGACTGCTTGACGTCCCGCGCGGTCACCGGGTGGCCGTTGGAGAACGTGAGACCGCTGCGCAGGGTGCAGCGGTACTGCTCGTTGCGGGTGTCGCGGAACGAACAGGACTCGGCGGCCTCGGGCACCGCCGCGGTGCCGGTCCTCGGCAGCCGCATCAGCGTCTGGAAGACGCCGTGCAGGACGTTCATGCCGTCGATGTCGTACACCTGCGCCGGGTCCAGCGGGGCCGGGGCGTCCTTGGTGGCCTCGATCTGGGTGGCGACGCCGACGACGATCGGGTTGCCGCTTGCGCCCTCGTCACCCGGGCCGCCGCAGGCGGCGAGGGCGGGGGCGAGCAGACCGGCCAGGACCGGCAGCACCAAGGTCTTGCGATTCATCGTCGGCAGGTTCCTTATCCGCGGAGGTGTTGCTCGCGACGAGATTAGTAGGGGTGGTCAGCCGGGTACGGACCCGCCGGAGTTGCAGCGATATCGCCACGGGATAACGGTGCCGGAATGACCGCTATTCGGACGAGGGAACGATTCGTACGTCGCTCCATCAATCCGGACACTTACCCCCGTGCACCTCGCGGAAATGCCCGTGCGGAACACCTGACGGGGCGTCTGTCGACGGCATGGCGCGTGAGAAACGTCACGCGCCCGGAGAGGTGTAGGGGTGCGGGAATTCGACCGTGCATTCGTCACGGAAAATGAGCGCTCCGCTCCCGTGGGTTTCGGCGGACTTCCGCGCGGCACGCTCGGTGCGTCCTCAACGGCTTTCCGTGATGAGTGCCCGCAGAAATGAAAGATCGACTTCTTCGAGGGAACGCACCACGGTGCGTCCGCCGGCGGCCGGGATCGGCGTCACCGACGGCACCGCGACGACCCGGCAGCCCGCGGCCTCCCCCGCCCGTACGCCGGTCATGGTGTCCTCCACGACCGCGCAGCGGGCCGGGTCCACACCCAGCCGTGCCGCCGCCGTCAGATACGGGTCGGGGTGCGGCTTGGTGCGGGGCACCTCGTCCCCGGCGAGGGTCAGCCGGAAGTTGTCGGCGCCCAGCCAGTGCAGTATCCGGTCGATGATCGTGCGGTGGGAGGCGGAGACCAGCGCGGTGGGCACGTGGTGGGCGGCGAGTTCGGCCAGCAGCCGGCGGGCGCCGGGCATCAGCGGCACGCCGTGCCCGATGCGGGCGGCGAAGCGCGCGTTGAGCAGTCCGCTCAGCTCGGCCAGACCGATCCGGGCGCCGGTGGCCCGGATGAGGTAGCCGGCGCTGCGGGTCATCGGGCCGCCGACCACGACCTCGCGGTGGGCGTCGTCCAGGACATGGCCCAGTTCGGCGAAGACCTCGGTCTCCGTCTCCCACCAGAAGCCCTCGGTGTCGACGAGGGTGCCGTCCAGGTCGAGGAAGACGGCCTGGAGTGCCGCCTCCCCTGCCGTACGGGTGCCGGCCACGGGAATGCCGCTGGTCATCCATCCACCTCCGTCGGGTCGTCCCCCAGGGGGCAAAAGGGCCGGTCGCCGCCCCGGGGTGGGGGTGCGACCGGCCGCTTCCGGACCGACCAGTGTACGACGCGCGGCGCCGGAGCGCCGGGCGGCCGGACGGGAAGCCGGGGGAAACCGGCCCGGGCTCCCCGCCCGCCGGCGCTACCGCGCGTTGAAGTACTTCGCCTCCGGGTGGTGGATGACGATGGCGTCCGTGGACTGCTCCGGGTGGAGCTGGTACTCCTCGGACAGCTCGACGCCGATGCGCTCGGGCCGCAGCAGCGTGGCGATCTTGGCGCGGTCCTCCAGGTCCGGGCAGGCGCCGTAGCCGAGCGAGAAGCGCGCGCCGCGGTACTTGAGGGCGAACATGTCCTCGACGTCGGCCGGGTCCTCCCCGCCGAAGCCCAGCTCGGCGCGGACCCGGGCGTGCCAGTACTCGGCCAGCGCCTCGGCGAGCTGGACGGACAGGCCGTGCAGTTCGAGGTAGTCGCGGTAGGAGTCGGCCTGGAACAGCTCCGCGGTGGCGGCGCCGATCTTCGAGCCGACGGTGACGACCTGGAGGCCGACGACATCCGTCTCACCGGACTCCTCCGGCCGGAAGAAGTCGGCCAGGCACAGCCGCCGGCCCCGGCGCTGGCGGGGGAAGGTGAAGCGGGTGCTCTCGCTGCCGTCCTCGTTCAGCAGGATCAGGTCCTCGCCCTTGGAGACGCAGCGGAAGTAGCCGTGGACGACGGCGGCCTCCAGCAGGTTCTCCGTCTGGAGCTTGTCGAGCCAGCCGCGCAGCCGGGGGCGGCCCTCGGTCTCCACCAGCTCCTCGTACGTCGGACCGTCGCCGGTCCTGTTCTGCTTGAGGCCCCACTGGCCCTTGAACAGCGCGCCCTCGTCCAGCCAGGAGGCGTAGTCGGCGAGCTGGATGCCCTTGACCACGCGGGTGCCCCAGAACGGCGGGGTCGGCACCGGGTTGTCGGTGGCCACGTCCGAGCGGACGGAGCCCTCGGGTTCGTCGGCCTCCAGGACGGCGGCCTCCCGCTTGGGCACCCGGCGCTGCTTGAGCTCGGGCAGGGTGGCGCCGGGGACGCCGCGCTTGACGGCGACGAGGGCGTCCATCAGGCGCAGGCCCTCGAACGCGTCGCGGGCGTAGCGGACCTCGCCCTCGTAGATCTCGTGCAGGTCCTGTTCGACGTAGGCGCGGGTGAGGGCGGCGCCACCGAGGATGACGGGGTAGTCGGCGGCCATCTTGCGCTGGTTGAGCTCCTCCAGGTTCTCCTTCATGATCACCGTGGACTTGACCAGCAGGCCGGACATGCCGATGACGTCGGCGCGGTGTTCCTCGGCGGCCTCCAGGATGGCCGAGACCGGCTGCTTGATGCCGAGGTTGACGACGGTGTAGCCGTTGTTGGACAGGATGATGTCGACGAGGTTCTTGCCGATGTCGTGGACGTCGCCGCGGACGGTGGCGAGCACGATGGTGCCCTTGCCCGCGCCGCCGTCCTCGACCTTCTCCATGTGCGGTTCCAGATGGGCGACCGCGCTCTTCATGACCTCCGCGGACTGGAGGACGAACGGCAGCTGCATCTGGCCGGAGCCGAAGAGGTCGCCGACGACCTTCATGCCCTCCAGGAGGGTGTCGTTGACGATGTCCAGCGCCGGACGTTCCGTCAGCGCCGCGTCCAGGTCGGCCTCCAGGCCGTTCTTCTCGCCGTCGATGATGCGCCGGCGCAGGCGCTCCTCCAGCGGGAGGGCGGCCAGTTCCTCGGCCTTGCCGGCCTTGAGAGAGGTGGCGGTGGCGCCCTCGAACAGCTCCATCAGCCGCTGCAACGGGTCGTAGCCCTCGGCGCGGCGGTCGTGGACCAGGTCGAGGGCGACCTTGACCTGCTCCTCGTCGAGGCGGGCGATCGGCAGGATCTTCGAGGCGTGGACGATCGCGGAGTCCAGGCCCGCCTTGACGCACTCGTCGAGGAAGACGGAGTTCAGCACGATGCGGGCGGCCGGGTTGAGGCCGAAGGAGATGTTGGACAGGCCGAGGGTGGTCTGGACCTCGGGGTGGCGCCGCTTCAGTTCCCGGATCGCCTCGATGGTGGCGATACCGTCGCGGCGGGACTCCTCCTGGCCGGTGCAGATGGTGAAGGTGAGGCAGTCGACGAGGATGTCGGACTCGCGGATGCCCCAGTTCCCGGTGAGGTCGGCGATGAGGCGCTCGGCGACGGCGACCTTGTGCTCGGCGGTGCGGGCCTGGCCCTCCTCGTCGATGGTCAGCGCGATCAGCGCGGCGCCGTGCTCGGCGGCGAGCGCGGTGACCTTCGCGAACCGGGACTCGGGCCCGTCGCCGTCCTCGTAGTTGACGGAGTTGATGACGGCGCGGCCGCCCAGCTTCTCCAGTCCGGCGCGCAGCACGTCCAGCTCGGTGGAGTCGAGGACGACGGGCAGGGTGGAGGCGGTGGCGAAGCGGCCGGCCAGCTCCTCCATGTCGCGCACGCCGTCCCGGCCGACGTAGTCGACGCACAGGTCGAGCATGTGGGCGCCCTCGCGGATCTGGTCGCGGGCCATCTCCACGCAGTCGTCCCAGCGGCCCTCCAGCATCGCCTCTCGGAACTTCTTCGAGCCGTTGGCGTTGGTGCGCTCGCCGATCGCCAGGTAGGAGGTGTCCTGGCGGAACGGCACGGTCTGGTAGAGCGAGGCGGCGCCCGGCTCGGGGCGCGGGTCGCGGGCGGGCGGGGTCAGACCGCGCACCCGCTCGACGACCTGCCGCAGGTGCTCGGGGGTGGTGCCGCAGCAGCCGCCGACCAGCGAGAGGCCGTACTCGGCGACGAAGGTCTGCTGGGCCTCGGCCAGCTCGGCGGCGGTCAGCGGGTAGTGGGCGCCGTCCTTGCCGAGGACCGGCAGACCGGCGTTCGGCATGCACGACAGCGGGACGCGCGAGTGCCGCGAGAGGTGGCGCAGGTGCTCGCTCATCTCGGCGGGGCCGGTGGCGCAGTTCAGGCCGATCATGTCGATGCCCAGCGGCTCCAGCGCGGTGAGCGCGGCGCCGATCTCGGAGCCGAGGAGCATGGTGCCGGTGGTCTCGACGGTGACCGAGCAGATCACCGGGAGGGCGGTGCCGGTGGCGTCGAGGGCGCGGCGGGCGCCGAGGACGGCGGCCTTGGTCTGGAGCAGGTCCTGGGTGGTCTCGACGAGCAGGGCGTCGGCGCCGCCGCTGATCAGGCCCTCGGCGTTGCGCTGGTAGGCGTCGCGCAGGGTGCGGTAGTCGACGTGGCCGAGGGTGGGCAGCTTGGTGCCGGGGCCCATGGAGCCGAGGACCCAGCGCTGCTGCCCGGTGGAGGCGGTGAAGGCGTCGGCGGTCTCGCGGGCGATGCGGGCGCCCGCCTCGGAGAGCTCGAAGACCCGCTCGGGGATGTCGTACTCGCCCAGCGCCGCGTGGTTGGCGCCGAAGGTGTTGGTCTCGACGCAGTCCACGCCGACCTCGTAGTACGCCTCGTGCACCGAGCGCACGATGTCGGGCCGGGTGACGTTGAGGACCTCGTTGCAGCCCTCCAGCTGCTGGAAGTCGTCGAGCGAGGGGTCCTGTGCCTGGAGCATCGTGCCCATCGCCCCGTCGGCGACGACCACACGGGAGGCGAGTGCCTCCCTCAGGGCCGCGACGCGGGAGGTGCCGGTGGACGTGGGCGTGAACGAGGCCATGGAGATGCTCCCCTGGTTGCGACGGCTGTCGGCTTTGCACTCCCCGGTGGAGGGCGCACCCGGCCAGCCTAACCGCCGGTACGCCGCCGTGGGCGCCCCGTCCCGGTGTGTGGACGGCCGGATGACTCCGGACAGTGATCACCAGCCATGATCAGGTCGGCGCACGCGGACTGCCCCTGGTCGGCATGGGCCGATATCGTTCAGCATTGTCGAACTGCTTACTACGGAGGTTGCCCGATGGCACGCACCATCCAGTCGCTGGAGCGAGCCGCCTCGGTACTACGGCTGCTGGCCGGCGGGGAGAGGCGGCTGGGACTGTCCGACATCTCCTCCGCCATCGGACTGGCCAAGGGCACCACGCACGGCATCCTGCGCACGCTCCAGCAGGAGGGTTTCGTCGAGCAGGACCCGGCGTCCGGCCGCTACCAGCTGGGCGCGGAGCTGCTGCGGCTCGGCAACAGCTATCTGGACGTACACGAGCTGCGCGCCCGCGCCCTGGTGTGGGCCGACGATCTGGCGCGCTCCAGCGGAGAAAGCGTCTACCTGGGCGTACTGCATCAGCAGGGGGTGCTCATCGTGCACCACGTCTTCCGGCCCGACGACAGCCGTCAGGTGCTGGAGGTCGGCGCGATGCAGCCGCTGTACAGCACGGCGCTGGGCAAGGTGCTGTGCGCCTACGACCCGGTGGCGCACAGCGAGGTCGCCGAGGTCACGCGGGAGGCGCTCACGGTGCGGACGGTGACCGGGGAGAAGGAGTTCGAGACGCTGCTGGAGCTGACCCGGGCGCGCGGCTGGGCCGCCGACGTCGAGGAGACGTGGGACGGGGTGGCGTCGGTGGCCGCGCCGATCCACGACCGGCGGCGCATGCCGGTGGGTGCGGTGGGCATCACAGGAGCGGTGGAGCGTGTGTGCGAAGGCGGCGAACTGAGGCCGGAAATCGTCGCTTCGGTGCGGGATTGCGCGCGTGCGGTGTCCCGTGATCTGGGCGCTGGGCGTTTCTGATCCCGATCTGGGTGAAATGTTCACCGAGATTTTCCGCCATCGAACCCTTGACGGGGTCCGAGCGTTCAACAACACTGCCGTTCGTCGGTCGGCATTGTCGAACACTTCACGACAATATTCGCTATGGTGGAGCAGTGCCGTGGGCCGACCACCGCCCTCTCGGAGGGCGCGGACCACCGGAACGTCCCGGGGGTCCGCCTTCCCCTGGACGAAGGACAAAGGAGTCGCGGGTGTCCAGCTCCGACATCTTCATCAGCGAGACCATCGGTACCGCTGTACTGATCCTGCTCGGCGGCGGCGTCTGCGCCGCCGTCACGCTCAAGCGATCAAAGGCGTTCAACGCCGGATGGGTGGCCATCACCTTCGGGTGGGGCTTCGCCGTCCTCACGGGCGCGTACATCGGCACGAAGTCCGGTGCGCACCTCAACCCGGCGGTGACCGTCGGCATCGCCGTCAAGGGCGGCATCCCGTGGAGCCAGGTACCGGTGTACTTCGCCGGTGAGATGCTCGGCGCGATGATCGGCGCGGTGCTGGTCTGGCTCGCGTACTACGGCCACTTCAAGGCCCATCTGACCGACCCCGAGGTGCTGGCGGACCACACCGGCCAGGAGGGCATGGTCGACCCCAAGGCGGCGCCCAAGGCCGGCCCGGTTCTCGGGATCTTCTCGACCGGCCCGGAGATCCGCAACGCGGTGCAGAACCTGGTCACGGAGATCATCGCCACCATCGTGCTCGTGCTGGCGATCCTCTGCCTGGGCCTGAGCGACAACGGCAAGGGCGTCGGCCCGATCGGCGCGCTGCTGGTCGCGCTGGTCGTCGTCGGCATCGGCCTGTCGCTGGGCGGCCCGACCGGCTACGCCATCAACCCCGTCCGCGACCTCGGCCCGCGCATCGTGCACGCGTTGCTGCCGCTGCCGAACAAGGGCGGTTCAGACTGGGGCTACGCCTGGATCCCGGTGGTCGGCCCGCTGATCGGCGGAGCCATCGCCGGAGGCGTCTACCAACTGGCGTTCGCGTGAGCCGCGTCCCCGTCCCGCACCCCGCCCCCACAGAGCTTTCAGGAGCACACACCATGAGCGACACCCCCGGCACCTCCTCCCACGGCCACGGCCCGTTCATCGCGGCCATCGACCAAGGCACGACCTCCAGCCGCTGCATCGTCTTCGACCGGGACGGCCGCATCGTCTCCGTCGACCAGAAGGAGCACGAGCAGATCTTCCCCAAGCCGGGCTGGGTCGAGCACGACGCCACCGAGATCTGGGCGAACGTCCAGCAGGTCGTGGCCGGCGCCGTGGAGAAGGCCGGGATCACGGCCGCCGACGTCAAGGCGATCGGCATCACCAACCAGCGCGAGACCACGCTGATGTGGGACCGCCACACGGGTGAACCGGTCCACAACGCCATCGTCTGGCAGGACACCCGCACCGACGGTCTCTGCAAGGAGCTGGGCCGCAACGTCGGGCAGGACCGTTTCCGCCGTGAGACCGGCCTGCCGCTGGCCTCGTACTTCGCCGGCCCGAAGGTCCGCTGGCTGCTGGACAACGTCGAGGGGCTGCGCGAGCGCGCCGAGCGCGGCGACATCCTCTTCGGCACCATGGACTCCTGGGTCATCTGGAACCTCACCGGTGGCGTCAACGGCGGTGTGCACGTCACCGACGTCACCAACGCCTCGCGCACCCTGCTGATGAACCTCCACACCCTGGCGTGGGACGAGAAGATCCTCCACTCCCTGGAGATCCCGGCCGCGGTGCTGCCCGAGATCAAGTCGTCCGCCGAGGTCTACGGCATCACCGCGGGCGGCGTCCTCGCGGGCGTGCCCGTCGCGTCCGCCCTCGGCGACCAGCAGGCCGCGCTGTTCGGCCAGACCTGTTTCGAGCAGGGCGAGGCCAAGTCCACCTACGGCACCGGCACCTTCATGCTGATGAACACCGGCCACCAGCCGGTCAACTCCTACAACGGGCTGCTCACCACGGTCGGCTACCGCATCGGTGACCAGGAGCCGGTCTACGCCCTCGAAGGGTCGATCGCCGTCACCGGTTCGCTGGTGCAGTGGATGCGCGACCAGATGGGCCTGATCAACTCCGCGGCCGAGATCGAGACGCTGGCCAGCACGGTCGAGGACAACGGCGGCGCCTACTTCGTGCCCGCGTTCTCGGGTCTGTTCGCCCCCTACTGGCGGTCGGACGCGCGCGGTGTGATCGCCGGTCTGACCCGTTACGTCACCAAGGCGCACATCGCCCGCGCCGTTCTTGAGGCCACCGCCTGGCAGACCCGCGAGATCACCGACGCCATGACCAAGGACTCCGGCGTCGACCTGACCGCACTGAAGGTCGACGGCGGCATGACCTCCAACAACCTGCTGATGCAGACCATCTCGGACTTCCTGGACGCGCCGGTGGTGCGCCCCATGGTCGCCGAGACGACCTGCCTCGGCGCTGCCTACGCGGCCGGACTGGCCGTCGGCTTCTGGTCCAGCACCGACGAACTGCGTGCCAACTGGCGCCGGGCCGCCGAATGGACCCCCCGCATGGAAGCGGCCACCCGTGACCGCGAGTACAAGAACTGGCTCAAGGCCGTCGAGCGGACCATGGGCTGGATCGACGACGAGAGCTGACGAGGAGCACATCATGAGCACCCTGCAGAGCGTCCCGGCACTCGGGACGCACCCGGCCGACGGCTGTCTCCCGAGCCGCGCCGAGACCCGGGAGCAGCTGTCGAGGGCGACGTACGACCTCCTGGTGATCGGCGGCGGCATCCTGGGCATCTCCACCGCCTGGCACGCCGCGCAGGCCGGACTGCGGGTGGCCCTGGTGGACGCCGGCGACTTCGCCGGCGCCACCTCCTCCGCCTCCTCCAAGCTGCTGCACGGCGGTCTGCGCTACCTGCAGACCGGTGCGGTCAAGCTGGTGGCGGAGAATCACTTCGAGCGGCGCGCGGTCTCCCGTGAGGTCGCGCCGCACCTCTCCAACCCCCTCACCTTCTACCTGCCCGTCTACAAGGGCGGCCCGCACGGCGCGGCCAAGCTCGGCGCCGGCGTGTTCGCCTACTCCGCGCTGTCCGCCTTCGGTGACGGCGTCGGGCACGTCATATCCCCGGCCAAGGCGCAGCGTGACGTGCCGGAGCTGCGGACCGAGAACCTCAAGGCCGTGGCCGTGTACGGCGACGACCAGATGAACGACTCCCGGATGGCGCTGATGACCGTCCGCGCCGCCGTCGCGGCCGGCGCCACGGTCCTCAACCACGCCGAGGTCACCGGGCTGCGCTTCACCCAGGGCCGGGTCACCGGTGCCGAGCTGAAGGACCGCCTCGGCGGCGAGGAGTTCGGCGTCAACGCCCGTCTGGTGCTCAACGCCACCGGCCCGTGGGTGGACCACCTGCGGAAGATGGAGGACCCGGCCGCGGCCCCGTCCATCCGTCTGTCGAAGGGCGCCCACCTGGTCCTCAAGCGGACCTCCCCGTGGAAGGCCGCGCTGGCCACGCCGATCGACAAGTACCGCATCACCTTCGCCCTCCCCTGGGAGGACATGCTGCTGCTGGGCACCACGGACGAGGAGTACGAGGGCGACCCGGCGAAGGTCGAGGTCAACGAGAAGGACATCACCCAGATCCTGGACGAGGCCGCCTTCTCCGTCCGCGACCAGCAGCTCTCCCGCGACCTGATCACCTACGCGTTCGCCGGTCTGCGGGTGCTGCCCGGCGGCCCCGGCGACACCTCCAAGGCCAAGCGCGAGACGGTCGTGACCGAGGGCAGCGGCGGGATGCTGTCGGTGGCGGGCGGCAAGTGGACGACGTTCCGGCACATCGGCCGCACCATCATGAACAAGCTCGCGGCGCTGCCCGGCACCCCGCTGGCCGGTGACATGGAGCCGATGTCGCGTCTGCCGAAGAAGCTGCCGCTGCCCGGCATCGCCAACCCGAACGCGGTCGCCCACCGGCTGCTGGTCGACGCGCCCGGCAAGCAGATGGCCCCGGAGACCGCGCGGCACCTCGCCACGCACTACGGTTCGCTGGCCTTCGACATCGCCCGCCTGGCGAACGAGGACCCGGCGCTCGCCGAGCGCGTCCACCCCGACGCGCCGGAGATCTGGGCCCAGGTCGCCTACGCCCGTGACCACGAGTGGGCCGAGACCGCCGACGACGTGCTGCGCCGCCGCACCACGCTGACGATCCGCGGTCTGGACGGCGAGGACGTCCGCGCCAAGGTGGAGGACATGCTCCGCGGCTGACCCGTCCGCGCGAGGGGCGGCTCCCGTTCGCGGGGCCGCCCCTCCGCCGTGCCCGCGGGGCGGCCCGGTGGCGGGAAACCGCCGCCCTGAAGGGGATACGGGCGCGCGGCGGGGACCCCGTAGGGTGGGGAACGCACGCAAGGAAACTGCTGCCGGCCGCCGTCCGAGGCGGTGCGGCCGGCCGGAAGGAGGCACTGGGTGATCGAGCTCGACGGGGTTCCCGAGCTGGTCGACCCGGTCATGGTGGCCGCGTTCGAGGGCTGGAACGACGCCGGTGACGCCGCCTCCGCCGCGGTCGCGCATCTGGACCGGGAGTGGCAGGGCAAGGTGTTCGCCGCGCTGGACGCGGAGGACTACTACGACTTCCAGGTCAACCGCCCCACCATCTTCCTGGAGGGCGGTGTCCGCAAGATCACCTGGCCGACGACCCGGCTGTCCGTCGTCCGCGTCGGCGACGCCGACGGCAAGGGACGCCCCCGCGACCTGGTCCTGGTGCGCGGCATCGAACCGAGCATGCGCTGGCGTTCGTTCTGCAACGAACTGCTCGCCCTCGCCCATGAGCTGGGCGCGGAGATGCTGGTACTGCTGGGCGCGCTGCTCGGCGACACCCCGCACACCCGCCCCGTCCCGGTCAGCGCGGTGACCTCCGACGCGGACCTCGCCACCCGGCTGGACCTGGAGGAGTCCCGTTACGAGGGCCCCACCGGCATCGTCGGCGTCCTCCAGGAGGCGTGCACCCACGCCGGGGTGCCCGCGGTGACCCTGTGGGCCGCGGTCCCCCACTACGTGTCCCAGCCGCCCAACCCGAAGGCGACGCTGGCGCTCCTCAACCGGCTGGAGGACCTGCTGGGCGTCCGCGTCCCGCTGGGCGACCTGACCGAGGACGCCCGCGCCTGGCAGCGCGGGGTGGACCAGCTCGCGGCCGAGGACAGTGAGGTCGCCGAGTACGTGCAGTCGCTGGAGGAGGCGCGGGACACCGCGGACCTGCCGGAGGCGTCCGGCGAGGCCATCGCCCGCGAGTTCGAACGTTATCTGCGGCGCCGTGACCCGCAGCCGGGTCCGGGCGTGGGCGCCGAGGGCCCGGTGGCCGACGGCCGCGCCCGCGAGCCGGGCACCGGCCTCTCCCGCCGTACCCGTGTCACGGGCAAGGAGTCCCGGGAGACGAAGGCCCCCGGCGCTGACGGGCCCGGCGCGCAGGACGAGGAGCCGGCGCGCAGACCCCGGTCCGCCGGTTCCCCGGCGTCCGAGGACCCGGCGGAGTCCGCCTCCCCGGACGGGGGCCAGGACGGCGACCGGCCGGAGAACGGCCCGCGCGACGGGGGCGCCTGACGGCGCGCCGGATCAGGGCAAGGAGAAGGGGGCGCCCCGCCGTCACGGCGGAGCGCCCCCTTCCGCGTGCGCGGCGGGTTCAGCGCACCGTCACAGCGCCACGCCCAGCAGGGCGTCGACGGCGCGGGACACCAGGCCGGGCGCGCCCTCGTCGGTGCCGCCCCCGCTCTCCTGGGCCGCGGCCCAGCGGTCGACGGCCGCCAGGGCCGCCGGCGCGTCCAGGTCGTCGGCGAGCGCCGTGCGGATCTCCTCCAGGAGGGCGTCGGCGGACGGGCCGTCGGGGCGCGAGACGGCGGCGCGCCAGCGCGCCAGCCGCGCCACGGCCTCCTCCAGCACCGTGTCGGTCCACTCCCAGTCGGCGCGGTAGTGGTGCGCCAGCAGCGCCAGGCGGATCGCCGCCGGGTCGGTGCCGTCGCGCCGCACCTGGGAGACGAAGACGAGGTTGCCGCGGGACTTGGACATCTTCTCGCCGTCCAGCGCCACCATGCCGGCGTGGACGTACGCCTGGGCGAAGGGGTGCTGCCGGGTGAGGGCCTGGGCGTGCGAGGCGCCCATCTCGTGGTGCGGGAAGGCGAGGTCGGAGCCGCCGCCCTGGACGTCGAAGCCCATGCCGAGGTGTTCGAGGGCGATGGCGACGCACTCGATGTGCCAGCCCGGGCGGCCGCGGCCGAGGGAGCCGCCGTCCCAGCTCGGCTCGCCCTCGCGGGCGGCCATCCACAGCATCGGGTCGAGGGGGTTCTTCTTGTCCTCGCGGTCCGGGTCGCCGCCGCGTTCGGCGGACAGGTGACGCATGGTCGCGGCGTCGAGTCCGGAGACCTCGCCGAAGTGGGTGTCGGACTCGACGGAGAAGTAGATGTCGCCGTCGAGTTCGTAGGCGGCGCCGGCCTCGCGCAGCCGCTCGACGAGCGGGACGATGCGCGGTATGGCCTCGACGGCGCCGACGTAGTGGCGGGGCGGCAGCATCCGCAGGGCCGTCATGTCCTCGCGGAACAGGGCGGTCTCGCGCTCGGCGAGCGCCGTCCAGTCCTCGCCGGTGGCCACGGCCCGCTCCAGCAGCGGGTCGTCGACGTCGGTGACGTTCTGCACGTAGTGGACCTGGCGCTTCGTGTCGAGCCACACGCGCTGGACGAGGTCGAACGCGTTGTAGGTCGCCGCGTGCCCCATGTGGGTGGCGTCGTACGGCGTGATGCCGCAGACGTAGATGCGGGCGACGGGACCGGGGGTGAGGGTCACCCTCCCGCCGGTCGCGGTGTCGTGGATCCTCAGGTCGCGGCCCTGGCCGGGCAGGGCGGGGACCTCGGAAGCGGGCCAAGCATGCATGTCCTGAGCGTAACCGGACGCATGTTCCGGATACGAACCGGACCTGCCGTCTCGGCCGGAAAGGCGCTCTTGTGTTCCGCGCCGGAGTGTGCGGTCCGCGCCCGCCCCGGTGTCCGGCTCAGACCGGCGGCCAGGGGATCGGCGGCCACTGCCCGCCCGGCGCCGGATGGCGTCCGCTCTCCAGCAGCGCGTCCACCCGCGCCCGCAGCGCGTCCGTCTCGGCGTCCGTGAGCAGGGCGGCGAGGCGGACGGCGAGCGGGCGGCCCGCCGCGAGCGCGTCGCGCAGACCGCGCAGCACCTCCAGCGCCTCCTCGGTCAGCGGCTCCCCCGCCCAGCCCCACAGCAGGGTGCGCAGCCTGTCGTCGGCGTGGAAGGTCACTCCGTGGTCGATGGCGAAGATCCGGCCACCGGCCGCGGGCAGCAGATGCCCTCCCTTGCGGTCCCCGTTGTTGATCACCGCGTCGAGTACGGCGAGCCGGCGCAGCCGCGGGTCGTCGGCGTGCACCAACAGCGCCGGGCGGTCCCCTCCGGTCTCCGCGAGGCCGACCGCCTTCCAGCCCGGCCCCGGCTCGTCCCCGTCGACCAGTGCCAGCAGCTCGGGGAGCTCCTCGTCCCCGTCGGGCGCCTCGATCCACTCCTGGACCATGCCGGTGCCGTAGGGGCCGTCGCGCAGCACGGTGGCGGGGACGAGGTCCCAGCCGGTGGCGCGGGAGATCTCGTAGGCGGCGACCTCGCGCTGCGCGAGGGTGCCGTCCGGGAAGTCCCACAGCGGGCGTTCCCCGGCGACGGGCTTGTAGACGACGGGGAGGGCGCCGTCCCCGTCGGCGAGGGTGCAGTAGAGCACGGCGTTGGACGCCTGGCGGACGCGTCCGCGGACGGTCAGTTCGCCCTCGGCGAGCCGGGCAGCGGCGGGGTCGGGTGCCGCGCCGCCGCCGGAGGGGCCGGGCGGACGGGGCCCGCCGGGCTCCACGGGACTCAGGCGTCCCGCCGGTATCCGTTCTGTCGCGGACATACGTGTCCCTCCGGGTCGAGCGGCAGGCTGCACAGCGGGCACGGGGGGCGCCCGGCGTTGACGACCTCCAGGGCGCGCTTGGCGAACGCCCTGGCCATGGTGCCGGTGAGGCGCACCCGCAGCATCGGCGGGCCGTTCTCGTCGTCCTGGAGCAGGCGCTCCTCGGCGGCGGCGAGGTCCTCGTCGCTCTCGGCGTCCAGCTCGACCAGGGCCTGCGCCTCCACGATCATGCGCTGGGCCTCGCCGTCCCAGGCCAGCGCCATGGTGCCGACCCGGAACTCCTCCTCGACCGGCGACTCCAGCGGGGCGGTGTCGGCCAGCTCCGCGGGGGCGACGGCGGGGACGGGGGCGTTGCCCCCGCTGCGGCGCACCACCTCGTCCAGCAGCTCGTCGATGCGTTCGGCGAGCGCGGCGACCTGGGTCTTCTCCAGGGCGACGCTGGTCGTCCGGCCGGCCGCGGTGGCCTGGAGGAAAAAGCTACGGCGGCCAGGGAGCCCGACCGTACCGGCGACAAAGCGGTCCGGCGCGTCGTAGAAGAACACCTGACGGGACAAGGTCCTGCTCCGATTGCTCGACTGCGGGGGGCACTGCGGTGGCTGGGTCCTGCGGTCACTGAGCGGATCGCAGAGGCATGGCGTTCAGCGCCGTCGCACCAGCCTACTGCGCCCGCTGATCACGGTGCTCCCGCACCGCCCCCGACGGCCGCGTCCCGCTCCGGGCCGGGCGCCGTGTCCTCGCGGGGCACCAGGGTGGCGAGGTCACCGGTGTCGCCGAGGCGTACGAGGAAGGGCCGCAGCCGGGTGTAGCGGATCACCGTCACCGAGCAGGGTTCGACGGAGATCCGCTGGAAGAGGTCGAGGTGCAGGCCGAGCGCGTCGGCGACGAGGGCCTTGATGACATCGCCGTGCGAGCACATGACGTAGGCGGCCTCGGGCCCGTGGGCGGCGCCGATCCGCTCGTTCCAGTCGCGGACGGCGGCCACCGCGCGGTCCTGCATGGCCCGCATCGACTCGCCGCCGGGGAAGGCGGCGGCCGACGGGTGGCCCTGGACGACCTCCATCAGCGGCTCGTCGTTCAGCTCCGCGAGCTTGCGGCCGGACCAGTCGCCGTAGTCGCACTCGGTGACGCGGTCCTCGGTGTGCAGCGGCAGCCCGGGGCGCGCGGCGAGCAGCGGCCGCAGCGTCTCGCGGCAGCGCTGCAACG
>NZ_JCANQV010000041.1:0-28324 GCF_059553635.1 Candidatus Streptomyces philanthi | reverse complement strand
CGTCGGCGAGGGTCCGTGCGAGGTCCCGGGCGTAACGGGCGAGGCCGGCCCGGTCGCGGGCGCTGAGCGTCAACAGGCGCGGGCCCTCGTCCCGTACGGGGCGGGGCGGTGCGGCGGCGCATTCCTCCAGCACCAGGTGGACGCCGGTGCCGCCGAAGCCGAAGGCGCTCACCCCCGCCCGGCGCGGCCGCCCCGTCACCGGCCAGGGGGCCGGACTCGTCGGGACGGCCAGCCGGGCGGCGTCGAGGCCGGAGTGGTCGGCCAGGGCGAACTCCGGCTGGGGCGGTATCACTCCCCGGTGCACGGCGAGGACGGTCTTGACGAGTCCGGCGACCCCGGCGGCGTTGAGCGAGTGGCCGACCACCGCCTTCACCGCGCCGAGGTACGCGGGCGTGCCCCGCTCCCCGCGCAGTTCCCGCAGGACGTCGACCTCGACGGGGTCGCCGACGGTGGTCCCGGTGCCGTGCGCCTCCAGGTACCCCACCGTGTCCGGGGCCAGGCCCGCGTCCCGGTAGGCGCGGCGCAGCGCCCGGAGCTGGCCGGCGGCCCGCGGGTGCATGCCGCCCTGGACCGTCCCGTCGTTGGCCGTCCCCACGCCCCGGATCACCGCGTACACCCGGTCGCCGGCGGCCAGCGCGTCGGCCAGGGGCCGCAGGACGAGGATTCCGGCGCCCTCCCCCAGGACGAAGCCGTCGGCCTCCGCGCCGAACGGCAGGCACCGGCCGCTGCGCGAGACGGCGCCGACCCGGCACAGGCCCACCAGCAGGTCGGGGGTGAGGATGAGCTGGGCGCCGCCGGCGAGGGCGATACGGCAGCGTCCGGCGCGCAGGGCGTGGACGGCGTTGGCGACGGCCATGAGCCCGCCGGAGCACGCCGAGTCCAGGGCGTAGCTCTCACCGTGCAGATCGAGGACGGAACTGATCGTGTTCGGTCCCATGTTGAGCAGTAGTCCGGCCACGGACGTGCCGTGCAGGCCGTCGACGGCGCGGACCGCCTCCGGCCACCGGGGGTCGGTGGCCCGTGCGCCGAACTCGCCGCCGGCCAGTTGGCGCATCCGTACGTGCAGGGTGCTGATCTCGCGGTAGCCGCTGTCAGTGAGCGAGGTGATCACCGAGGTCTCCTCGCGGTCGAAGCCCTCGGTCTCCCAGCCCGCGTCCTGGACGGCCTCACGGGCGAGGTCGATCAGCAGCCGGTGCTGCGGGTCCATCGAGCGGGCCCGGCGCGGCGGGATGCCGTAGTGCGCGGCGTCGAAGTGGCCCACGTCGGGCAGCAGCGCCATGGTGTCCGTGTAGGCCGCTGACGCGTCGCGGAAGCTGTCGCCGAGGAAGGCGGCGGCGCGCCACCGCGTGTCCGGGACGGGGGAGAACTGCGGCCGCGGTGCCGCCAGGAGGCGCCAGAACGCGTTGAGGTCCGGCGCGCCCGGGAAGCGGCAGGCCATCCCCACGACGGCGATGTCGTCCCGCCGCGTCCCATCCGCTGGGCCCTCCGGGGAGTCGCCCGCGGTCACGGACGCGCCCCGGCGAGCCGCTGGCGCCACCAGTCCACCGTCGCCGCGATCTGGTCGTCGACGGGGGTGGCGCGCACCGTGAACGCGGCCTCGTAGGCGCTCGCGTCGACCACGAACGGCCGGTCGAACTGGTAGCGGATCTCCTTCAGCTCCCGCATCATCGGCGAGAAGAGGGACGCGACGCCCAGCACGGCCGGCGGCAGCGCGCGCACCGCGACCGGGCCCGTTCCCGCCCGGCCGGCGAGCCGGTCGGCCATCTCCCGGACGGACAGCGCGGGCGCCGTCGGGACGTGCCAGGCCCGTCCCCAGGCCCGTTCCTCCGTCGCGACCTCGACCAGGGCGCGGGCCACATCGGGGAGGTAGGTCCAGCTGTGCGGGGCGTCCGGGTCCCCGAGCGCGGAGACCGGCTTGCCGCGCAGCAGCGGCGGCATGACCCGCCCCGCCAGGTGCCCGCCGTCGGTCACGCCGGGCCCGAAGAAGTCCGAGGCCCGTACCTCGACCGCCTTGATCCGCCCCTGCTCGTGCAGCTTTCGCGCCTGCTCCCACCCGGCGGCGCGCACCCGCCCCTTGGGGCCGGTCGCCGCGAGCGGCAGCTCCTCGGTCAGGGGCCCGTCCACCGGACCGTAGCCGTAGAGATTGCCCAACATGACCAGGACGGCCCCGGTCGCCTCGGCCGCGGCACAGACCGACGCGGTCAGCGGCAACCACTCGCCCGCCCAGCGGGGGTAGGGCGGCGCGGCGCAGTGGTGGATCGCGTCCGCCCCGCGCGCCGCTCCGGTCAGCCCGTCGCTGTCCGCCGCGTCCAGCGCCAGGTGCTCGATGCCGGGCTCCGCGGGTCTGCCCGCCCTGGTGATCACCCGTACCGTACGGCCCTTTTCGGCCAGCAGGCGGGCGGTGGCGGCCCCGGCGGGCCCGTAACCGATGACGACGTGGAGGCTCATGCGGGCACGGTAACGCAGGCGGGCTGGCTTCCTGTGTCCGTTGTCCCAACTTCTTGCCGGTCAGCGGGGTGTGACGCCACTGGGGCCGCCCGGTCCCGCCAGGTGGTCATCCCGTGCCGATCTGGCGGTCGAGGCGGTTGATCAGTTCGCTGCGGAGGGCGCGGAGTTCGGCCGGGGCACAGGTGACGGCGACGCGGTGGGCCTCGATCAACGGGCCGAGTTCCGGTGGAGGTTCGACCACTCCGGAGAAGAGCGGGGCCGTCCAGGACGCTTCCGGCGCCTTGGGGACGCCGTTGGCGGGGAAGGCGGCCGGGGTCGGCGGACGGTGCCCGGCCTGTCCGTGCAGCATGCGGGCGGTGAGGATGGCGGCTTCCCAGACGCGCATGCTCTCCAGACGGACGTGGGAGGCCAGTTCGTCGCGCAGTGCGCACAGGTCGCTCCAGGCCCGCTCGTGTTCCCGCAGCGCGAGGCTCGTCCTGTGCACCAGCCACGCATACGTCATCCGGGCCCGCACCAGGGCGCGGCGGGCCTCGGCGGCGCTGTCCGCGTACGGATTGTGGGCGATGATCTTCATCGCGACGGCGGTGATCGCGAGGACGAGCATCAGCACGGCCACCCACCCCGGCGGGTAGCGGAGGCCGGCGACCGCGCCCCCGTCCGCTCCCGTGTCCCGGGCCCGCAGGACCGCCCACACGGTGACGGTGAACAGCACGGCGGCGAGGTAGAGGAGGGGCAGCGCCAGCGAGGCGAGCAGGGCGAGCGCGGGCCGGGACGCGCGGAGGCCGTGCACCCGTTCCCGCAGACGGTGCAGTGGGGCCGCGACGGCGTGCCCGGACAGCATCAGGGCCAGCGCCAGGACGACACCGGGCAGGAAGGAGACCGTCTGCTCGACGAGCGAGGCGGTCTCCTCGCTGAGGGTGAGGTACTGGAAGACCCGCATGAAGTACCAGGCGTCGAACACCGCCATGGCGGCGACGACCGGCCAGCGCAGCAGCCTTATCCAGGTCTCGCGGCGGCGCCGGTCCACGGCCCCGTCCTCCGCGTGGCGTTCCTCCACGGTCTCGTGGAAGGAACGGGCCGTACGGATGGGGGCGGCGGCCTCGAAGCGGGCCAGGGCCAGGACGGCCTCCTCGGTCCTGGTGTGGGCCCCGATCGTCCGGGCACGGGCGTCGGCGAGCTGGGCGCGGTTGCGGCCGACCAGCTCACCGACCTCGCGGGCCGCGCGCAGCAGCATCCGCATCTCGCCGTTGTCCAGGTGCTCCGGGTCGCGCTCGGGGCCGTGCTCCGCGCTGTTCACCAGGTTCCGGATGTCGCATCCGCAGCCGTGGTGGCAGGGGATGCCCAGGTGGTTCGGGGACATGAGCGATGTCCTTCTCTGCGTGGTCTCGTCTCGAAGGGTGCGGTTCTCGGGGTCAGCGGGGCACCGTCACGGTGATCTCCACCCGGCGGTTGCAGGCCATCGCCGCCCGGTCGGGTGCGCCGTCGCGGTACTCGTGGGGGCAGCGGGGACGTTCGTTGGAGTAGCCGCGGGCGGACGCCACCGCGACGCCGCGCCGCACGAGCGCGGACCGTACGGCCTGGGCGCGCGCCAGGGAGAGCTGCCTGCCGTGCTGTTCGGTGCCGCGGGAGTCGGTGTGCCCGGAGACCTCGACCGTGGCGTGGGCGTAGCCGCGGATGCGGTGGGCGGCGTCGTCCAGTGTGGTCTCCGCCTGCGGGGAGAGTTCCGCCCGGTCGGTCGCGAACAGCACGGAACCGGGCAGGGTGAGGGTGGTGGTGCGGCCGGTGCGCCGCTCCGAGAGGCCCGGGAAGGTCACCTCGGGTTCGGCCGGACGGACCTCGCGGGGCTTTCCGGCCGGGCGGGCACGGGCGGTGGCCGACACCTCGCAGGCCGAGGCCCGGGCGGCCTCGCACAGCCGCTGCCAGAGCGAGCGCATCCAGGTGGTCTGCGGGGACGAGGGGGCCTTGCCGCGGGCCGGACGGCCGATGCCGACAATGCTCACCTCGGCGCCCGACAGGTCGGGGAGTTCACCCGTCGCACGGCAGCGCCGTACCGTCGCGTCGATCTCCGAGGGGCCGTCGAAACCGGCGGAACGCAGGTCCGCGCAGCCGGTGTTGGACAGCCCGTCGGTCACCACGACGACCCGGCGCCGGCCCGTGCCGGGGCCGAGCTGGTCGGCGGCCGCGGCGAGCGCGCCGAGCACATCGGTCCCCGCGGTGCCGGGTGTGCCGGAGGACAGCAGGCGCAGCCGCTGTTCGAGACAGCCGCGCCGGGCGTCGCGCTGGTCCGCCTTGCGGGTCCCGCTCCCCTTCGCCGGGGTGACGGGCGCCCGGTCCACCTCCCAGTCGACGCCGGCCCGGGAGCCGTCGAAGCCGGCCGCGGACAGCGATCCGCCCTCCAGCTCCGGCAGCGCCAGCCAGGGCACGGCCAGCAGGGTGGCCGCGCCGTCCGGTATCCGGCGCCCGGGGGCGGTGGAACCGTCCGGCCGGACCGACGAACTGCGGTCCACGAGGACGACGGTCCGCCGGCCGGCGGCGGCCGTGTCACCGGGCGGGGCGTCGAGCCAGCCGCAGGGGCGCGCCTCGGGCATGTCGAACGCGCCGCAGCCGCCGCACATCAGGGCGGTGACCAGGGCCAGGGCGAGGAGTCGGGGACGGCTCGCTCGGGTCGTGGAGCTCACAGGGTCTCCCTTGTGGGTGGAATACACATTTATGACTGTTCTCGCGTGGCGCGGCGGGAGTTACTGGAGGCCCTTGACCGCTCGGTTCCAGGAGGTCCCCGTGTTCAGGTCCCTCACCACCGCCCGGAGTGCCGTCACGGTCCCCGCTTCGGGAAGGGGGGACGGTGCCGGGCTCCGGTCGGGTCTCGCCGTCTACACCTCGCTCCAGGCGTCGGCCCAGTTCGCCGACACGAAGGTCGGTGTCCTCGGCGCGGTCCAGGCCGGGCTGCTGGCCGCCGCGGTGCCGCAGAGCGGCGTGGTGCGCGAGGCGTGGGGGCACGGCGGGCCCGGTGGCTGGATCGCGTTGGTCCTGCTGGTGGTGTACGTGGCGGCCTTCCTGCCGGCCGTCTACTGCGTCGCCCAGGCGCTCCGCCCCCGTCTGGGTCCGCCGCCCTCCCCGAACCGGTTCAGCCTCCCGCTGCTGGCCGCGGCCGACGGCAGCGTTCCGCCGCCGGGCGAGGACCGCGAGCAGAGGGAGATATGGGAATTGGTCCCGGTGCTGGCCCGGGTGGTGATGGCCAAGCACCGGTACATCTCCCGGGGAGTGGTGTGGACGGGGCTGATGGCGGCGGACGCCGGACTGTCCTTCCTCGCCGGCCCGTGGCTGACGTGATCCGCGCCCCGGGCCGTCACCTCCGGGTCCGTCAGGACCCGGGCAGCGGCCCGGCGGGACCGTCGCCGAGGGCGGAGCCGTCCGGTGCGGGCAGCCCGAACAGCTCCATGGCGTGCTTGAGCTGGCGTTCGTTCGCCATGACGTAGTCGAAGAGGTCCTTGGCCTGGTATTCCTTCGCCTGCCGGCCGGCGAGCTTCACGAACTGCTCGAACTGCTTGTGGCGTTCCCGGAACATGTCACCGACCTCGGCCGCGGCCTTGTCGGGCTCCTCGGTCAGGAGGACCGCCCAGGGCGTCAGCCAGGCCACCGACGCGTCGTCCTCCCCGACCCCGGCCATGCCGCTCGCCAGGAAGTCCCGCCATTCCGCGGAGACCGTGCGCAGCAGCCTCACGCGGAGGGCCGACCGGGCGTACCGGTGCTCGATCTCCTGCATCTCCAGGTCGGCCTTGCGCTGCTGCTCCAGCACCTCCGCCGGGGGCCGCAGCACGGCGGTGGTACGGCACCTGACCAGGCCGGTGTCGAAGCACTCCTCGACCGACAGCTTCTGGTTGACGGCCTGTTCCGCCTCCTCCACACGGTACGGCTCGAAGGCCCGGGTGATGTCGCGTACCCGCTGGGCGAGGATCTGCGGCATGGCGGCGCGGTGGGCCTCGATGGCGCGGACCAGCGCCTCCTCCTCCACCCGGCCCTCGGCGCACCATTCGCAGCGGACCTCGGCCCGGAAGTCGAAACCTGAACCTCGGGCGGGGGTGTCGAACGTCTCGACGGACGCCCTGTGCACCTTCACGATCTCCGGGATGTCCATCTCCACGGCCGTCAGGGGCGGAACGCCCGCCTTGGCACCGGTGCGGAACAGGCCGCGCAGCCAGGTGAACGGGCCACGGCGGGATGTGCTGGTCACGTCGACCACTGTGTCTCCATGAGGGAATCGATGTCCTCGGCGGCGCTGACGTGCTGGTACCGCCACAGCCGCAGATGGAAATGGATCCGTGCGGACAGGCCGTCGGTCCGGTGCGGGTCACCGGACACGAGCTCGGTCAGGAAGTCGGCCAGCGCCTTGTCGAGCCCTGGCTCGCCCTCCGCCCGTTCCACCCACAGGCGCAGGGCGGCCCAGCCGCGCTGGGGGACGCCGTAGTCGTCACTCACCAGGACGTTGCGGGTCAGGCACAGCAGGTGCGCGCGCGGGACGCTCTCCGTGAGGAACCGGGTGAGCGCGTCCTTCCCACGGGACCTGCTGAGGTGCTGGAGGCACATGGCCGCGTCCTGGCGCAGCCGCGACAAGGGGGAGGACGACCAGGCCGCCAGTCGCTCCAGGGTCTGCGTCCGGGACCCCGCGAGATAGATCTCCTGGACGGCGGCCCGCACGCTCTTGGTGTGCGACCGGGCGATCCGCTCCAGACTGTCCAGCGCCTCGGCGGGGCCCCGGGCACCG
Source organism: Candidatus Streptomyces philanthi (assembly GCF_059553635.1). Classification (NCBI taxonomy): domain Bacteria; kingdom Bacillati; phylum Actinomycetota; class Actinomycetes; order Kitasatosporales; family Streptomycetaceae; genus Streptomyces; species Candidatus Streptomyces philanthi. The sequence goes on along the minus strand of NZ_JCANQV010000041.1, from coordinate 21,114 downwards.
ATGCGGGTGCCGTACGCGAACTCGGCGCATGTCTGGTAGCCGCGCCGCCGGGACCAGTTCCTGAGCAGCCGCTGCACCCCGGGAAGGAATTTCTCGTCGGCCGCGGCCCGCTCCAGCGCCCAGGCCGCCGCGTACCTCCGGCGGTCCGCGTGCTCGCTCCGGTCCGTCGCCCACCGGGCGAGCAGTTCCTCCTGGACGTAGGTCCAGTCGAAGGTGGCCAGCAGTCCGACGGCCTGGGCCGCCGCCACCCGGACGGCCTCCTCACCGGTGGCGACGAGGCCGTCCAGCCATTCCAGCAGGGGGCCCCGCGCCCCGCTGTGGTCGTGCCAGAGCACCTCCAGGACGGCATCGCCGAGGCCGCGCTGGCGGACCCGGACCCTGCACTCGGGGTGCCGCGCCTCGACCGGTTTCTCCTCGTTGTCGACGAACTCGACGTCCGAGTAAGCGATCCAGTCCTTCAGACTCTCCCGGAACAGCGGCATCTCCGGCACGGAGGACGGCGAACGCACTCCGTGCAGCAGCTCGGCCAGGCGGTGGGACTCCCGGCTGACCCTGCTGAGCGCCGTCCCGTTGAGCACGACACACGCGATCAGGAACGCCTGGGACCAAAGGGAGACCCCCGTACCCCCCTCGGCCTTGGTGTCCGACGGGTGCAGCAGATGCTCCGCCCGGGAACGCAACCGGCCCCCGAGTTCCTGGACGATCTCTTCGGTGTCCTTGCCCTCCCGCAGGCGCTCGGCCAATCGGCCGGCGAGCACGACGATCTCGCGCATGGCCATGCGCCCCCGCAGTTCCTCACGGAGCGTCCCGTGCTCCAGGAGCTTGCGGCAGTCCTCCTGCCGGTCGTCGTCGAACGCCTTGGTCAGGTGCTTCTCCAGTACGGCGAGGCGCATCTCCTCGGTGGTGTCGGCGTGTTCGACGACATATCCCTCCAGATCGTCGACGGGCACCTGCTTGTCGACGATGATCACCAGAGGGGAGCGGCCGTAGAGCGCCTCCTGCAACCGGTCGAGGAGGCGTACGCGGAGCCCGGACGCCCAGGACGTGCGGTCGCCTTCGACGACATGTCCCTGGCCGGACCGCAGTCCCGCGTCGAGGAGGCGCTTGAGGTCCATCGCCGGGTCGAGGACCACGACGTCGGCGTCCTTCATCTTCTGCACGGCGAGCAGCGCTGTGGTGTAACGGCCCGAGCCGGGCGTCCCGCTCAGCACCGCGACGCCCTTCTCCTCCAGCCGGCGGCACAGCTTGTCGTAGCTCGGGGCCGTCACGTACCGGTGGCGCAGCCGGTAGAGCTTTTCCACCGCGACCGTGCCGTCCACGGGGACGACCTGCTCCGGAGCCGTGCCGTAGTAGTGGTTGTTGATCGTGTCGGCGGCGTCGCCGCTGCCGAAGCCGACGGCGCCTCCCGAGACCGCGAACCGGTCGAGGCCCTGGGCCCGCAGCGCGCGGATGCGACGGGCCTGCTCGACCTGCTCCTCCTCCGACTCGGCCTGCGGCTCCTGGTCCGCCCCGCCCTCGGACGCGAGATCCGCGTCCTCGGGCAGGTCGTCCGGGAGGACGCTCACGCCCTCGTCAGCAACGTCCCTTGTGTCCTCCACGACGGACGCCTCGTCACCCGTAGTAGTTCTTGTTGAAGGTGCCGCCCGCGTCACCGGTCCCGTAGTGGAAGATTCCGCCCTCCACCACCGTGCCGCCGGGCGGGGGCGCCTGACGGCCCCGCCCGCCCTCCGGCTCCGGGTCGGTGACCAGCGTCCGCAGTTCCTCGGGCCGGTGCTCGGGCACATGGACCCAGCCGTAGCCGTTGAACTCCTTCTGCCGGATGTGGACCCGGACGTACTGCTCCGGATCGAGCCCCTGGCCCCGGAGCCGGACGACATCCCGGTAGAGCTGATCGGAGACGATCACCGCGAGGTCGGTCGAGTCGATGCCCTCCAGTACGCGCTTCAGCTGCGGCGCGTTGAGGTAGCGGGCGACCGCGATGGGCGCGGGTCCCGAGTACCCGAGGGCGGCGGTGCGGGCCACCCCGAGGTCGACGGCCAGCCGGAGCCGCATCCGCTCTCCGGTGGCGCGGTTGGCGTTGCGTTCGCCGAGTCCGACGGCCAGGTGGCGTACGAAGTCGCCGAGCACCACGGCCTCCGGGGTGTCCGGGGGAAGGACGGCGAACTCCTGGTCGCCCTGGGGCTGCCGGCTCCAGGTCGCCCGGTTGAGGCCGCTGAACACGGCGGCCTCCTCCAGTACCCGCACCAGGTCGGCCTGGACGGCCTCCTGGGTCGGCGTGTCGAGACGGCTGTACTTCTCCACGTCGGCCGCCATGCACAGTTGACGCGTGATGATCTCGTGCGAGGACGACTGCGGACGGGGTTGTGCGGTCATGGGCTCGGTCACCTGCCTGCCGTAGTGGGGCGCTGCCGGGCGTCAACTGTGGAGGCAGGTGCGGGAAAACACCGAGGGAGTCGTAGAAATACGGGTTTCCGGGGACGGGGGCCGGGCTACGGGGCGCTCTCGTCCATCCGCGCGACGGCCCGCAACCGCGCCAGGTCGAGGACGGTGGTCCGCCGGTACCCCGTGGTGATCAGCCCGTCCTTGCGCAGGTCGGCGAGGGCCTTGTGGATGGTGACCTCCGCCGACCCGGTGAGCGCGGCCAGCTCCGGCTGGGTGAGGTCGACGGCGATGACCAGGCCGCGCGGTACGGACAGGCCGTGCGACACCGCCAGTTCGGCGAGGACGCGGGCGAGCCTGACCTTGACGGCATAGCCGCCGAACTCGATGCGGCGGCGGTTCGCCCAGCGCAGCCGCTGAGTGACGATTCCGGCGATCGCCACCGCGGCCTCGGGGCGGGTGGTGAGGAAGCGCCGCAGATCGGCCTCGCGGACGATGCTGGCGGCGACCTCGCCGCAGGCGGTGACCGTGGCCGACCTCGGTGCCTCGTCCATCGCGGCCATCTCACCGACGACATCGCCGCCGACCCTGATGGCGAGCAGCGCCTCATGGCCGTTGTCCAGGCGCGCGGTGACCTTGACGACGCCCGAACGCAGGAGCACGACATGGTGCGAGCGGTCGCCCTCACGTATGAGGATTTCCTGTGGCAGGTAGCGGCAGCGGGTGCCGAGGCCGAACAGTTCGGCGCGGGCGGGCTCCGGCAGGCCGCCGAGGAAGCTGCGGGCGGGCCACTCGTCCTGGTCCGGGGATTCGCTCTGCAGCGTCAAGGGCGCTCTCCTTCAACGATTCAACTGGCTCGATGGGGCCACGCGGTGCGACTGCTCAAGAAGAACAGCTGCGGGAGTGCTGAGGCAGAGTGCGAGCAGGAGCTCATGGGGCGCCAGGGCGCGCACCGGGGCGCATGGGCGAACGAGGGCGACCGGATGTCTCGGGAGAAACGCACCATCGTCCCTCCGCGCGGCTCACCGGGCGGGCCGTCGCGTCACGGGCGGCGCTGGGCCCGCCGCGGCCCCGTACGACATACGCCCCCGCCCCTCCCGGGAGGATGCCTCCCATGGTGGTGACCGGAGCGGTGTCCGTGGGCATGTTGGTCGTAGTGCTGGTGTGTGCCGTGGTGCGGCCGTTTCGGTGGGGGGAAGCGGTGGTCGCGGTGCCGACGGCGGCCGTGGTGATCGCGGTGGGGGCGATCTCGTGGGGGCATGTGCGGGAGGAGACGCTGCGGCTGGGGCCGGTGCTGGGGTTCCTGGCGGCGGTGCTGGTGCCGGCGAAGCCGTGTGATGCGGAGGGGCTCTTCCATGCCTGCGGGACGTGGATGGGGCGGTGGGCCGGGGGGAGGCCGCGGCGGCCGATCTGCCGGCCGTCCTGGTCCTGCTGCCGCTCGCCGCGCCCGGCGGGCCCGGTCCCGTCCTCGCCGTCCTGCTCGGGGTGAACATCGGCCCCAACCTCACCTACGCGGGCTCCCTGGCCACCCTCCTGTGGCGGCGCGTCCTCCATCAGTACGCGCACCGTGTGGCGCTGCGGGACTTCACGCTGCTCGGGCTGGTCACCGTGCCGGTCGCGCTGCTCCTGTCGACGACCGGGCTCTGGCTCTCGTTGCGGTTGATCGGGACGTGAGGCGGGCGGCGGGCCGGAACGTCACTCCGGTGGCCGTACGCCGAACGCCACGTCCGGCTGGTCGGCGTCCGGTATCTGGAGTCGAGTGGGCGTCAGGCGGTCTCCGCCCGCAGGGTCGCGCGCCCGCGGACGGGGACGGTAACGACGTTCCGGATCAGCCGGGGATGAGGAGCCAGGGATGAGGACCAAGTACGCGACGGTGACCGCGGCGGCCGCCCTCGCCCTGCTCGCCATGACGGCGAGCGGGTGCGCGCAGAGCGAGAGCGGTGACCGCGCGGACGCGGCGGTGACCGCGTCGCCGACCGCCCCGATGAGGACGGCGACCACGGCGACGCCCTCGATGATGGCCTCGAAGATCACAACGGCGGACACCGACGGGCTCGGCCGCATCCTCGTCGACGACAAGGGCAACACCCTCTACGTGTTCGAGGCGGACCGCTCGACCCGATCGACCTGTGTGGACGAGTGCGCCCGCGCCTGGCCCCCGGTGGCGGTCTCCGGCAAACCGTCGGCGGGCGACGGCGTCATGGCCAACCTGCTGGGCACCACGACCCGCGGGGACGGCAGCAAGCAGGCCACCTACAACGGGCACCCGCTCTACTACTTCCGCGGCGACAAGAAGCCCGGCGACGCCAAGGGGCAGGGCATCAGGGACTTCGGCGCCAAGTGGTTCGTCCTGGACAGGGACGGCCACAAGGTGACGAAGAAGCCGACCACGGCCAGCCCGACCGGCACGCACAGCCCCGGCGGAACCATGAGCCCCAGCCCGACGCACTGACCGGCGCGCCCCCTGGAGAACCGGCCTCCGGGGGGCCTGGCGTACGCCCCGCGCATACCGACCGCCGGTGACCGGTCACCGGTCACCGGTCACCGGTCACCGGGAGCGGAGCCGACCGGCTCTCGGTGGCCGGTTCGGGCGGTTGGTTGGTCCGGACGGTTGGTTCCTGCTACCGGTGCCTGGTCCGGCGAATCCGCTCGTTCCCGTACCGAACGACCTTTACGTAGTGGCGGCTTCCGCCCCGGCACGCCTCATCCCGTCACCGTGCCGACGAGCCCCTTCGCCCCGTACCGAACGCTCTGTACGGTGCGGCGCCCCGCACCCCACCCAAAAGGATCGCTCGCCATGCATCGGCATCACTCGCCAACCGGCTTGTCCCAGACCACCGAGTAGCGCCACAGCAGATGCCGTCGGAAGCGGCATCCCGGCAGCAGGCGGCGGGCGGCGCGCCGGATCTCGCCCCAGGGCATGTCGGTGTCCTGGAGGGGCATGCCCTCCGGATCGCGTTTCCCGCCGCGGCGTGCGGCCTGCCACCGGCTCGCGGGGACCCCGAAGGCGCTGATCACCCAGTCCAGCCAGGTGTGGTTGCTCGCCAGGCCGATGATCACCAGGCGTCCGCCGGGCGCCGTCAGCCGGACCAGTCCGCGTACCGCATCGTCGAACGCCATGTGGTGGACGACGGCGACGGCGCTCACGAACCCGTACGCCCCCTCGGGGAGCCGGGGATCGCCGAGGAAGTCCGCCTCCAGGAACGTGGCGTTGCCGAGGTCCGCGGCGTCCTCGCGGGCCCGGCGGACCATCTCCGCCGAACGGTCCACCCCCGTGACGGACCGCGCCCTTCCGGCCAGCTTGCGCACCAACAGGCCGTCACCGCAGCCGACGTCCAGGGCCTCCCCGCAGCCGTGCGGCACGGCGTCGAGCACGAGGGGGTGATAGTGGACATTGTGATTCCAGTACGGGTCGCGCACCCGGGCACACTACCCCGGACCTTCCCGGTACGGGCGCCTCTGCGGGCTTCCGTTGCCCCGGTCCTTGCCATGGATGCCGGCACCATCACGCGCCGTTGTACGGGGCTCGGCCGCCCGACGGCATCGGCTCCCAGCGCGCACTCAGGAAACGCGGATTCACCTGGTCCAGAACGCCCCCGCAATACGTCCACGTCAACAGCGCCCGGCGCGACCACCACCTCTTCCGACGGAGATCCCCGAGACCCCACCCGGAAAAAGAAATGCCCCGGCCGCATTGACGACCGGGGCATTTCCCTGCGTATATTGAGTGTTTCCCTGTCGCGAAGGAAATCCCACGCACAGAGAACCACTAATGCAAAGAATATCCGAGCGGAGTTGAATTGTCAAACGAGGAATTGCGGGAAGAGCAGGAATTCATGGATCTGCTCCATGACCGCCTCGACGTCCTGCGGTCCGGCGCGCGCTCGGCGGTGGCCGGGGCGCTGGCGCGGTCCGGGGGGACGTTCCAGGCGCGGCTGGAACGCGATGTGATGGCCGCAGAACAGGCGGAACTGCTGGCCGGTTTCGAGGCCGGTGAGCACGGGCTGTGTTTCGGGCGGCTGGCGTTCCGCGACGGCCGCGACCACCACATCGGACGGATCGGCATCCGGCGGGACGACGCCGACCGCACCCCGCTGGTCATCGACTGGCGGGCCGATGTCGCCCGCCCGTTCTACCTCGCCACCGGGCACACCCCGATGGGGCTGCGGCGCAGACGCCATCTGACGGCCGAGGGCCGGCGGGTGACCGCGCTGCACGACGAGATCCTGGACCTCGCCGACACCGAACGCACCGGCCACGAAGGGGCGGACGCGGACGCCGTCCTGCTGGCGGCGCTGGACGCGGCCCGCACCGGCCGGATGCACGACATCGTGCGGACCATCCAGGCCGACCAGGACCGCATCATCCGCGCCCCGCACCACGGCGTCCTCGTCGTCGAGGGCGGTCCCGGCACCGGCAAGACCGTCGTGGCGCTGCACCGCGCCGCATATCTGCTGTACGCGCACCGCGAGCAGCTGTCGCGGCGGGCGGTGCTGATCGTCGGCCCGAACCCGGCGTTCCTCGGCTACATCGGGCAGGTGCTGCCCTCGCTCGGTGAGACGGGCGTCCTGCTGGCGACGCCCGGCGAGCTGTTCCCCGGTGTCACCGCGACCGGCACCGACAACCCCCGGGCCGCCGAGGTCAAGGGGAGCGCGGCGATGGCGGACGCGCTGGCGCGGTGCGTCGCCGACCGGCAGACGCTGCCCGACCCGGTCCTCGTCATCGACCACGAGGACGGCGAGCTGCGGCTGGACGCGCGGATCGCGGAGGCGGCCCGGCGGCGGGCCCGGGAGACCCGGCTGCCGCACAACCTCGCCCGCCCCCACTTCGCGTTCCAGGTGATCGACGCGCTCACCGCGCAGCTCGTCGAACGGATCGGCGCCGACCCCTACGGCGGCCCCAACCTCCTCGGCCCGGACGACATCGCCCAGCTCGGCAAGGCCGTCGCCGCCAGCCCCGCCGTCCATGACGCCATCGAGGAGCTGTGGCCGTTCCTCACGCCGCAGCGGCTCGTCGCGGACTTCCTCGCCGATCCCGTCCACCTCCCGGACGACGAGGCGGACGCGATCCGGCGCGCCGGCGGGGAGTGGACCCCGGCGGACGTGGCGCTGCTGGACGAGGCCGCCGAACTCCTCGGCGAGGACGACTCGGCCGCCCGGGCCGCCGCCGAGGCCGAGCGCCAGGAACTCGTCGCGTACGCGCAGGGCGTCCTGGACCTCTCGTACGGTTCGCGGACCCAGGAGTTCGAGGACCGTGACGACGAGGACTCGGAAGTACTGGCCGCGCACGACCTGATCGACGCGGACCGGCTCGCGGAGCGCCAGGAGGAGGCCGACCACCGCAGCGCCGCGGAGCGCGCCGCGGCCGACCGTACCTGGGCGTTCGGTCACGTCATCGTGGACGAGGCGCAGGAGCTGTCCCCGATGATGTGGCGGCTGCTGATGCGCCGCTGCCCGACCCGGTCGATGACGCTGGTCGGCGATCCGGCGCAGACCTCGGAGCCGGGCGGCTGCGGGGCCTGGGGGACGATCCTCACGCCGTACGTCGGCGACCGCTGGGAGCACGTCAGGCTGGGCGTCAACTACCGCACGCCGACGGAGATCATGGAGGTCGCGGCGGAGGTCCCGCGGGCCGCCGACCCGTCGTTCGTACCGCCGAGGTCGGTCCGTTCCACCGGCGTACGCCCCTGGGCGCGCCGCACGGGCGATCTGCCGCGGGCCGTCGCGGAGGCCGTCGCGCGGGAGACCGGGGACGAGGGGCAGGGCCGGCTCGCGGTGATCGTGCCGCCGGAGCACCGTGCGGCCCTGGCCGCCGCGCTGCCCGGGGCGTCCTGCGGGACGGCCCCGGACCTGACGCGCCCGGTGGTGCTGCTGGAACCGCGGCAGGCCAAGGGGCTGGAGTTCGACACGGTGCTGGTGGTGGAGCCGGCGGATTTCGGAACGAGCGATCTGTATGTCGCGCTCACCCGGGCGACACAGCGGCTGGGCGTGCTCTACACGGAGCGGCTGCCGGAGTGCCTGGCGGGGCTGGCCGTACCGGGGCACTGACGGGTCCCGGTCCGTACGCCGGCCCCGCGCGCCACGGCCGCCGTGACCCTCGGCACGGCGGCCGGCCGACGCCCGGACGTAGCATCGCGGCGGGCGCGGCGGAACCGTCCCGGTGACGGGAGAAACGAAGGAGTCGGACATGGCGGAGCACTTCGACGTCGTCGTACTGGGAGCCGGCCCCGGTGGCTACACCGCGGCGGTACGGGCGAGCCAGCTGGGGCTGAAGGCGGCCGTGGTGGAGGAGAAGTACTGGGGCGGTGTCTGCCTCAACGTCGGCTGCATCCCCTCCAAGGCCCTGCTGCGCAACGCCGAACTGGCCCACACCGTCACCCACCAGGCGGAATACTTCGGCATACGGACCAACGGCCCGGTCACCGTCGACTACGGCCCGGCCTTCCGGCGCAGCCGCCAGGTGGCCGAGGGCCGGGTGGCCGGAGTGCACTACCTGATGCGCAAGAACGGCATCACCAAGTACCAGGGTCGCGGCACCTTCACCGACGACCGCACCCTCCAGGTGGCCCTCGACGACGGCGGCAGCCGCACCGTCACCTTCGACCACTGCGTCATCGCCACCGGCGCCACCACCCGGCTGCTGCCCGGCACCCGCCTCAGCGACCGCGTGGTCACCTACGAGGAGCAGATCCTCAGCGAACGACTCCCCGGCAGCATCGTCATCGCGGGGGCCGGTGCCATCGGCGTCGAGTTCGCGTACGTCCTGCACAACTACGGGGTCAAGGTCACCCTCGTCGAGTTCGCCGACCGGATCGTGCCGACCGAGGACGCCGACATCTCCAAGGAGCTGGCCAAGCAGTACCGGAAGCTCGGTATCGACGTCCTCACCTCCACCCGCGTCGACGCCATCGACGACACCGACCCGGCCGCCCCGGTGCGGGTGACGGTCACCCGCGACGGCCGGCAGGAGGTGCTCGAAGCGGACAAGGTGCTCCAGGCCATCGGTTTCACCCCGCGCGTCACCGGCTACGGGCTGGAGAACACCGGCGTACGCCTCACCGACCGGGGCGCGGTCGACACCGACGCGCGGGGCCGCACCAGCGTGCCGCATCTGTTCGCCATCGGTGACGTCACCGGCAAGATGATGCTGGCGCACGCCGCCGAGACCATGGGCATCATCGCCGCCGAGACGATGGCGGGCGCCGAGACGATGGAGGCGGACTGGCGGATGGTGCCGCGTGCCACGTACTGCCGCCCGCAGATCGCCAGCTTCGGGTACACCGAGGCGCAGGCCCGCGACGCCGGGTTCAACGTACGGGTCGCCCGTTTTCCTTTCACGGCCAACGGCAAGGCGCACGGCATCGCCGAGCCCGGCGGCTTCGTCAAGATCGTCAGTGACGGGAAGTACGGCGAGTTCCTCGGCGCCCACCTCATCGGCCCTGACGTCACGGAGCTGCTGCCCGAGCTGACGCTGGCCCAGCAGTGGGACCTGACCGTCCACGAGGTGGCCCGCAACATCCATGCCCACCCCACGCTCGGCGAGGCGGTCAAGGAGGCGGTGCACGGGCTCGCCGGACACATGATCAACATGTAGCGGCGGGGCGGCGTTCCACAGGACCGTACGCGCGGGGCGGGGGCGCCGGCGTGCGGGCTCCCCGCGCGCCCGCACGCAAGCCGGGGCGCGGAGCACATGCCCGCGCCCCGCCCGGGGCTCCGCCCCGCACCCCGCCGCCTCACGCCCTCTTGTCCCGCATCAGGTACAGCCCCACTCCCGAAGCGATCAGCACCACCCCGCTGGTGACGCTGATCAGCACCTGCCGGACGCCGTCGAAGAGGAAGCTGCTGGAGGCGTTGACGAGGACGGCGAGGGAGACCAGGAACCAGAGCAGGGGCTTCACGGGAGAGGTCCTTCCGGGACGGGTGGCGGGTGAGCGGGCGAGCCGAATGGCTGCGTGTCCCACGATGCCGCCGTGACGGCGGTGGAACGAGAGGGTGCGCTCCCGGACCCGGGGTGTAGCGGGCTACACCCCCACCCGGGGACCGCACCCGCTCATGCGTACGAGTCCGGTCGCCTAGCCTGTCCGCATGGAGGAGACGGTGGGGCGGGCCTGGCGGGCGACGGAGCACCTGCTGGTGGCGGCGGCACTGGCCCTGCTGTCGTACCTGTTCCTCGGGGTGCTGCTGTTCACCGCCGTGGCGACGCTCGTCGTCATCGGGGCCGGGGCGTTGCCCGAGACGGTCCTGATGCTGCGCCGGGCCGCCGGGTTCAAGCGGCGGCGGATCGCGGCCCGGACGGGCGTCGCCGTCCCCGAGGCGTACCCGCCGCTCACCGGCGGACTGCGCGAGCGGGTGCGGACGGCGCTCACGGACCGGAGCACCTACCGGGACCTGCGCTGGATGGCCGCGCACTTCGTCTACGGTCTGCTCCTCGCGTACGCCGCGCTGCCCCTGTGGGCGTTCGGCCTGTTCGCCGACGGCCTGTGGTGCGGGGTACTGCGGCGCCCCGCCGTGGTACTGCCGCTGATCCCCCGCCTCGCCGACCTGGAGGCCCGCTGGTCACGCGCCCTGCTCACCCCCTCGCCCGAGGCCCGCAGGAACGCCGAACTCGCCGAGCGCGTCGAGGAGCTGACCGTCACCAGGGCGGGCGCGGTCGCCGCCCACGGCGCGGAGCTGCGCCGCATCGAACGCGACCTCCACGACGGCACCCAGGCCCGCCTCGTGGCACTGTCGATGCGCGTGGGACTGGCGCGGCGGATGTACGACACGAACCCGGACGCGGCCCGCGCCCTCCTCGACGACGCCCAGGACCAGGCCGAGCAGGCCCTGACCGAACTGCGGCACGTCGTCCGCGGCATCCACCCGCCGATCCTCACCGACCGCGGCCTGGTCGGCGCGGTCCGCGCGCTGGCCGCCGGCAGCGGCCTCACCGTCACGGTGACCGCCGACGGCCTGGACGGGGAGAGCGCGCCGCGCGCCCCCGCCGCCGTCGAGGCCGCCGCGTACTTCGTCGTCGCGGAGGCCCTGACCAACGCCGCCAAGCACAGCGGCTCCGACCGCGCCACCGTGGACCTCGTCCGGTCCCCGCGCGGGCTGCGCCTCGCCGTACGGGACGAGGGCCGGGGCGGCGCCGACGCGTCGGGCGGCAGCGGCCTGCTCGGCGTCCGCCGCCGGGTCGCCGCGCTCGACGGCACCGTGGACGTGACCAGCCCCACCGGGGGGCCGACCGTGATCGAAGTGGAGCTGCCGTGCGTGTGGTGATCGCCGAGGACAACGCGTTGCTGAGGGAGGGCCTGGTCCTGCTGCTCGGCACGGCGGGCCACGAGGTGGTGGCGGTCGCCTCCAGCGGCCCGGAGATCCTGCCCGCACTCCTCACCCACCGCCCCGACGTGGCCGTACTGGACGTCCGTATGCCGCCGGGCTTCCGCGACGAGGGCCTGCGGGCCGCCCTCGCCGCCCGCCGCGAGATCCCGGGCCTGCCCGTCCTCGTCCTCTCCCAGTACGTCGAGGAGACCTACGCCACCGAACTGCTCGGCGGCGGCGCGAGCGGGGTCGGCTATCTGCTCAAGGACCGGGTGGGCCGCGTCGACACCTTCCTGGACGCGCTGGAACGCGTCGCCGCGGGCGGCACGGCCCTCGACCCCGAGGTCGTCACCGAACTCCTCACCCGCCACCGCGACGACCCGCTCGGCACCCTGACCCCGCGCGAACGCGAGGTCCTGCACCTGATGGCCGAGGGCCGCGACAACACCACCATCGCCACCACCCTCGTCATCTCCGACCGCGCCGTCAGCAAGCACATCGGCAACGTCTTCGCCAAGCTCGGCCTTCCCCCGACGGACGGCGGGCATCGGCGGGTGCTGGCGGTGCTGGCGTATTTGGGGAGGCGGTAGGGGCGGGGCGGACGGTTGCGAGGGGGAACGGGCGGCCGGAGCGGCCGCAGCGGCTGGGGCCCGCGCGGCGCGTTCGCCGGAGACCGGAACCGGGACCGGGACCGGGACAACAGGCGGCGGTAGGACGGGCGGCCGGGGCCAGGGGGGCGGGGAAACCGGGGCCGACGGGGCGGGAGCCGGAGGGCGGGAACCGGAACGGCGGACGGCAGGCCGACAGGCCGACAGGCGGCCGGAACGGCAAGCGGCGGCCGACGGACGGCCGGAGCGGTGTGGCCCCGAGGCACGGACACCGGGGCCGCAGGTCACCGAAGGCCGGAACGGCAGGCACCAGGCCCGCCGCCCGGAAGCCGGAAATCCGGATGCGGAAGCCCCCTCCCGCCCCCACACTGACGATCATGAACGTATGCGTCGACGCCCCGGCCCGGCTCGGTGAGACCCGGCTTCCCGACGGACGGCTGCTCGGCTGGGCCGAGTGGGGGCCGCCGGACGGCGTGCCCGTCCTGCTGTGCCCCGGGGCGGCCACCAGCCGGTGGCTCGGCTTCGGCACGGACGTCGTCGGCGCGCTCGGCGTACGGCTCGTCTCCGTGGACCGCCCGGGTCTGGGCGCCTCCACTCCCTCGCCCGGCCGGACGTTCGCCTCCTTCGCCGACGACATCCGCCACTTCGCCGCCCTGCGCGGCCTGGGGCGCCCGGCCGTCGTCGGCAACTCGCAGGGCGCGCCCTTCGCGCTCGCCTGCGCGGCGGGAGGCGTCGCCTCCGCGCTGGCCGTGGTCTCCGGCGCCGACGAGGTCGCCGCCCCGGAGTTCGCCGACGCGCTGCCGGCGGAACTGCGTGACCTCGTCGCCAGGACGGTGTCCGACCCGGCCGGCGCCGAGGAGTTCTTCACCGGTTTCGACGCGGACGCGATGTGGGCCATGGTGCGGTCCGCGAGCCCCGCCTGCGACCTCGCCGTCTACGAGTCCCCCGCCTTCGCGACGGCCTACCGGCGGGCCATGGACGAGGCGTTCGCCCAGGGCCCGGCCGGCTACGCCCGCGACACGGCCCTCGCCATGGGCCGCTGGTCCGTCCCCCTCTCGGACATCACCGTCCCCGTGGACCTCTGGTACGGCGCCCAGGACACCAGCCACTCCCCCGACAACGGCGCCTTCCTCACCACCCGCATCCCCGGCGCCCGCCGCCACCTCGTCCCGGACATCGGCGGCGCCGCCCTGTGGACCCACGCCGAACCCGTCCTCACGTCCCTCCTGGCACGGCGCGCGGCAGACGGTTAGGGCGTGTCCCCGAACGCCCCACCGCCGGCCGTCGAACGCCCCGCCGCCGGCCGTCAGGTGGCCGCCCGGACCGGCCGCCCCCCCCAGGCGGTGGAGCTCCTCCACTGGGTAGGGCGTCTGCTGGCTCTCGCGTCGGAGGCGGCGGTGGAACGCGTCCAGCACGTCCGCGAGAGCGGCATGCCGGGCCAGGATCGCCGCCACCACCCGGGGGACGCCCCGGGGTGGCACGCCCTCGGCGTAGGCGCGGACGAGCGCGGCGCCGTCGTCGCGAAGGCGCTCGTTTTGCCGTTCCAGCAACAGGAGTTGCCGCCCTGCACGTGCCGGTCACAGCATGACGTCCGGCCGAAGGCCGTCGAGAACTTCAGGAGGCCACACAATGACCACTCAGGAAGGCGTCGGCTCCGTGCCGGGCACCGACGACGACAGCAAGCTGCTGGGCAACCGCGTCCGCCACGTCCGGGCCGGGGAGCTGGACGGCTGTGCCGCCATCAGCGGCGGCACGGTCGGATCGCGGAAGCTCTGGATGGGCCTGGTGGAGAACCCGCCGCTGAGCGCGACGGACAACCACCATCACGGCGCGTCGGAGGCCGGGATCTACGTGGTCAGCGGCCACCCGGTGTTCTACTACCACGACGGCACGCAGGAAGTACGGACAGCCGCCGGCCCCGGCGACTTCTTCCACGTCCCCCCGTTCGTCCCGCACCGCGAGGAGAACCCCGACCCGAACGAGCCGGCGATCGTCGTGATCGCACGGACCACGCAGGAGCCCATCAAGGTCTCCGTGCCCGAGCTGTACCAACTCCAGCTGACGGAAGATCAGTAGGACGACGCGGACCGGGCGAGCGGGAGCACCATCCGCTCACCCGGTCCGTTTCGGCATCTCCACGGCACCAGCGCCACAACCGTCGGCACGACGCCGCAAGGGGCTCTCCTTCCGGGGAGAGCCGGTCATCAGATCGGCCGGTGACCACGGCAACCGCCCGGCGTGCACGGTCCGCTCGCGGGCGACGGCCATCGGATCGACGCGTTGCCGAAGGGCCGGACGAGCACCGCTCCGGGCCGTGCATCACCTCGCAGGCGTCCCCGATGCCACGACCTCGGTCCTACGTCCATCGCCGGATGTGCCCGAGCCGCTACCGCCATAGCCTCCCCGGATGACGGCAGTTGACTCCCGCCCCCACGGTCCCCGCAGCCCCGAGCAGCGCAAGCGCGAGGCGTTGGAACGGCTCGCGCGGGACAACGACGTCTGGGTCGCCACCGCCGACGCCGGCGGCGAGCCGTGTCTCGTACCGCTCGCGTTCTGGTGGGACGGCGAGGCCGTGTGGCTGGCCACCCGCGACACCAACCCCACCGGCCGCAACCTGCGCGACTCCGGCCGGGCCCGGCTCGCCTTCGGCCACACCCGCGATGTCGTCCTCGTCCACGGCACCGCCCGCCTCGTGACCCGCGAGGAACTCCCGGCCGGGGTCGGCGACGCCTTCGCCGCCAAGGACGGCTGGGACCCGCGCCAGGACCACCCCTTGTACGTCTTCTTCCAGGTCACCCCGTATCTCCTCCAGGCTTGGGGGACGGTCGCCGAAATGCCCGCACGGACCCTGATGCGGGACGGGGAGTGGCTGGTCTGACGGTTGCCCTACGGGGGGCTGGGGCCGGACGGGGGGTCAGCGGCGGCCGCCGGACCGGGCTTCGGCGGCGGCCTTGAGCTCGGTCAGCCAGACGTCGAGGCCCGGATAGAGGTACTGCGTGGCGGTGTCCGGGTCGGCCTCGATCTGGCGGCCGGTCCAACTCTCCTCGGTACGGACGACGACACCGCCCCTGACCTCGACGAAGTTCCAGACGTGGACGCCTCGGTCGATACGCAGCCCCTCGCCGATCGCCGATCCGGTCCACCGGACGCACCGGCCGTGCTCGATCTGCCGGACGGTGGAGGTGATGACCAGGGTGGTGGCGGGGGTCGTGGGCGTGGGCGGCGCGGGAAGCGTCCACCGGAATCGCGAACCCTTCCTCAAGGGGCCCGCGTCCAGCCGCTTCATGCTGGTGACGGACTCCTGCCAGGATGGCCACCGTTCAACGTCGGTGTGCAGCTTCCACACGGTGCTCAGCGGCGCCTTGACGAAGATCTCGGCCCGGTGGTGCAACTTGGCGTCGGGGTCGATGCCCGCGCCCCGGGATGTCAGTGGGCCTTAAGTGAAGCGCGCGTACGGACGGCGGCCGACTCCCGGGGAAATCGACCACCGCCGTCGCGCCGCCCGCTGCGGCTGCGCCGGGTCAGCAGTTCTTGATGCCTTGTATCTTGGTGGGGGACTTGTAGTACCAGCTGTGGCGGGGCCGGATGTGCTGGCAGCCAGTGTCCGGCCACCACTTGTTGGCGACCTTGGCCTTCCAGGTCTTCTTCTTGCACTTGTTGATCAGCTTCACCGCGTTCTTACTCGGGTGCCATTCCACGAAGTGGCATGTGGCGGCCTGTGCTGTCGGCGCCGAAGTGGCCGCGACAGCGGGCACGGTGCGAGGGTCACTGCGGCACTGGTGGCGACCGCAGTGGCGAGCAGAGCCCTGCGCATGGATTTACCCCCCTGTGGTGTCGGTACTTCACCACTCAGCCACACCTCAGCGGCCACCACAACCGTGCGGTCTTGAACTCGCCACCGCGCGAGGAATCCCTTCCCCCCGTCAGTCGTGCAGCTTCCAACGACCTGCGCAGCAGTACCGCTGCGCACCGGGCGACATCCGTCGACCCGCTGCACAACATCTGACTAAAACCGGGACGCGATGGGTCAGCGGTTGAACTCGCGCACCACTCCACGACGCGGGGTCGCACCCCACGCAACGCCCGTACGTCGTCGGGCCCCAGCACCCCGTTGCGCGCGACGGCCCGGTCGAAGACCTCGGGAAGCCCGGCCGTCCGCATCCCGGTCAGTCGTCCCCGAGAACGATGCCGAGTTCGGCCACCAGCGCCTCGGCGAGATCGGGCTGCTGCCCGGGGTCGATGCGAACGTTACGGAGATGCGCGAGACCCCGCACCGCGGTCAGGTCGTTGCCCCGCAGATCGGTGCTCCGGTAGCAGCCCGCACCGAACTCGGTGAGCCGGAGCGTGCAGTCGGAGAACACGACACCGGACAGGTCACAGTCGGTGAACGATGCCTCGGTCAGCACACAGCCGGCGAACACCACGGGCCCGGTGACGCGGACCTTCTCGAACACGGTGAAGTCGAACTTGCAGCCCTCGAAGAGAACGTCGTCCAGTACGAGGCCGTCGAGTACGGAGCCCATGATCTTGCAGTCACTGAGCACCACACGCGTCAGCTTGCTCGCCTTCCAGCGGCCCGAGCCGAGATCGCTGCTGGTGATCTCCACACCGTGCAGGTTCAGGTCCTCGAACTCAGACCGTTTGGCGCGGACACCGCCGATGCGGCCGGTGAAGAGCCGGGTGCCGGTGAGTTCGAGGGAGCGGAGGTCCGCCGCCCCGTACACGAAGTCCTGGACCGTGCCGCGCGGGCTGTCCAAGGTTTCCACGGTGGACAGGTACAGACCCGGTTCGTCCAGATCGGGTGTGGTGACGGTGACACGGCCGAACGTGCGGGTGGCCATGGTGGTGCTCCTCTTCCGTCGCGTCGGGGCGGCTTCGCGCGACCGCAGGAACCGCCCCGACGGGCTGGCTATTTCTTGTTCCAGTTGTCCCAGGTAGGCCGGTTGTCGAAAGCAGGCGTCGGGTTGTCCCAGGTGGGCCGGTTGTCGAAAGCGGTGCCGGACCGATGGCCCGCGATCTCCAGCAGGGACCGGAATCCCTCGGCCGAGTTCAGCACGACGTCAGTGGCGGTGTGCGCGGACATGGTGTGCGACTCCTTCCAGTAGGGCGATTTTCGCCGTGGTGCAGTACCGGGTACGGGTGCCGTCCATTCGGCCGTCGTGTTCGAAGTACCGGTTCGCGGGATGGGCTCCGCCGCAGAACGCGAAATACGGGCAGGTGGCACGGCACGCGTCCACGCCGTCGAAGAACTCCGTGATCCAGGGGGTACGCGCCTCGGCCTCGTTCACCAGGGATTTCAGGCTGTGACTGAGCACGTTGCCAGTGGTGAAATCCCCGAACCGGTCATCGGTGAACCCGGCCAACTCAGGGGAGAGCATGACCACCCCGCCGTCGTGGGCGATGGTGGGCAACGGGTCCCACGGAGCCGTAGTGGGGGAAGTCGCTGGGGCCTTCTCGTGAAGGACGGCGCCGGCGAATTCCGTCACCCGGGACACCTCTCTCAGCCGAACGACCGGGTTGGCCCACCAGGCACTGGTCAACGCCGCCCAGAAAGCCACTGCCCGGTCCGGGTCGAGAGTCCGACTCCGTCGGTTGTTGCCTTCTTGCTCCTCCACGTTGACGCCGAGGGTGGTCACCCGCAGGTCGGCGAAGAACTCGTAGAACCGCTCGGCATGCGCCGGGTCGGGGTCCGAGACGACCGCGATCGCGGAGAACGGAACACCGTGCCGCCGGAGGCGGTCGATGCCACGCATCGCCACGTCGAAGCCGGGGTGCCCGGCAAGGGTGACGCGATGAGTGTTCATGTCGGGTGGGCCATCGATGCTGACCCCCACGGCCACCTCGTGTTCCCGCAGGAAGTCACACCACGCGTCATCGATCAGCACGGCGTTCGTCTGCACGGCGTGCTTCACGTTCTCAAAAGGAGCCATGAGCGCGGCCAAGTGCTCACGACCGGCGGCCAGCGGCTCGCCACCGTGCCAGACGACCTCGAACGTGGTGCTGTCGCACGCCCACTCGTTCACCGAGTCGGCGACGGCCCTGGCGACGGCGACCGGCATGAGGTGTTGGGACTTACGGAACGGCAGATAGCAGTACGTGCAGTCCATCGGAAGGCACTGTGTGGTCGGCTGCATGACCACCGCGTGCGGTACCGCTGCGAGCCGTCTGGAGCTGCGCATCGTGCTCCTCTCGATCACGTTCCCGTGGTGCATGAGGGGTGCGGTCCGAAGTGCGTGACCACCATGCCCGGGGACGCCCGCGTCGCTCCACTGCCGCGTCCTATAGGGCCGCCCTATATTTCGCGGATGGACCCTGAGCCGGATGTGTGGGCGCACCCTGAACTGCGGGCCGCGGTGGCGGCAGAGGACTGGCCAGTTCTGCTGAAGACCTGGCGTGCCTTGACACGTAGCAGCCAGACCAAGCTCGGCGCGCTCGTCGGTCTGGCGCAGCCGGACATCTCCGCGATCGAGAACCGGCGGCGGAACATCACTTCCGTCGAAGTACGGCAACGCATCGTCGAAGGGCTGGCGGTACCCGCCGAACTGCTCGGCCACGCCGGGTCGGAGACTCCACTGCCGTCCCTCGTACTGCCCGGCGTGGAAGCGGCCCCTGACACGGATCGGCTGCGGCATGTGGTCAAAGGGCGGCTGAAGCTGGATGCCGCCTCACTGACAATCATGGAGGATCTCCTGGCCGCCCATCGCCGTGCCGAGGACACGCTTGGCTCGCGCTTCATGAACGGTGTCGTCACCGCCCAGTTCGCGGAGGTGTCCGGTCTCTACGACCAGGCCCGGGGACCGCTGGCGGACCGTCTGGTGAAACTCATGGCCGAGTACGCCCAGTTCCTCGCCTGGATGGCCCAGGACCAGGACAACGCTCCGGCAGCGCTCGGATGGTTCGAGCGATCGTACGACTGGGCACTGGAATCGGGCCACGGCGACATGGCCGCCACCACCATGAGCATGAAGGCACACCTGGCGTGGTCGAACGGGAACGGCCGCCGCTGCGTCCGCCTCGGAGAGGCAGCGGCTTCCACACCGGGGGCCGGTGAAACGACCCGGGCCATGGCCGTGCAGATGGTGGGGCGCGGGCACGCGCTTCAGGGCCGGGCCCGGGACGCATACCGCAGGCTGGATGAGGCCCAGCACATCCTCGCCCGCGGCGATGACGTCCCGCCGTGGCTGTACTTCTACGGGGAATCCTGGTTCTCCGCACAACGCGGCATGGCGGACGTGCATCTGAAGGACTGGCGCGGTGCCGTCGACAACCTTGTGGCGGGCCTGGCCGGATTCGCCCCGGCATTCCGGCGGGACCGCGCCTGGTACGGGTCATGTCTGGCCCACGCGTACGCCGGCGCGAAGGAACCCGAGGCAGCCCTGGAAACCGCGCTGGGCGTCGTCCACGACGCCTCGGAGATCGGCCGTCCCCACGCCTGGAACGAGCTGCACACCGTGGCCGCGCAGCTGCTGCGACACGGCACCAGGGAAGGCCGCGTGCTCGCGGACGCACTGGCGGAACTGGACTGATGACTCTTTCCGTTACCGTCCACCGGCCCCCGCTCCTCCGCCGGTCCCGGGACGGTCAGACCCGGGTCAGATGCTGGTCGAACATCGCGCGCAACCGGTCCACGTCACCGGCCCCGGGCGCGCCGTGCTTGGGCAGGATCGTCAGGCACGAGGCGTTCTTGTCGCCGCTGAACAGGACGAAGACGCGCGGTGTTTCGGCGTAGCGGGCCAGGGCCTGCCATGACTGTGTGTTGGTCTGCTGCTGGTTCATGACGGTGATGCCGCTCGCCTCCACGACCGCGCGGCACTCGCCCGCGGCGTCGGCCAGCCGGTACAACTGGCGGGCCTGGAGCCGAGGCGTGCCGAGCAGCACCAGGAGCAGGACTGTCGGTGCGACGAAGAGGGCGATGTCGACGGTTCCGTGCTTCAGCCAGTACGCAGCCGCGAAGCCGAGCAGCGCTACGGCGCCCAGCAGCATCAGCCATCGCATGCGACGGCCGGCCCGTGTGGCCCGCACCCGCGCGCGCAGAGCCTCGCGGAAGTCCTCGACCGACGCACGGTAGGACATCTCGACCCGTGTCCCGGTCTGCTCTTCCGCGGTCACACGCACCCCTCGTAACGAAGTAATTCGAACGAAAGTGTATCGGCCTGGCCCATAACCGACCCGCGGATTACTTCACCGGTCATCCCCGGGTGGGGCCGGTCCGTCACCGGCGTCCGCGCGACCGGTCCGGGGCTCCCCCGGTCTCCGCCATGAGGCCGAGCCAGGAGCGATACACCGAGGCGAACGGTTCGACGCCGTCACCCTCGCGGCGGACCGCCTCCAGCAACCACGCACAGGTCCGCCGGGCCTTGCCGCTGACGCTGTCGGGATACCCGTAGCTGACCCGGTGCTCGGCGAACTCGTCCTCGTCCTTGACACGGGCCTCGCCGCCACGGGGCCGTACGACGTCGAGATCGAGGTCCACCACGCGCAGGACGGTCCCGTCCGCGTTCCACTCCGGCACCGTGCACACGTCGCAGTACACCTCGGGGCCCGGGTCCGCGCAGAACGTGGCCGTCCACCACTCGCCTCGCGGGACCACCATCACGTACGCGAACCGGTTCGCCCAGCCGCCGTTGTCCGAGCTGACGGGGACACCCCGCGCCGTACCCAACCACACACCGTGCTCATCCTCACCGAGCCGGGCGGCCATCCATCGCGCGCTCACACTGCCGTCGTATTTCCGCACGTCGACCAGTACCGGGACACTCTCTGCGGTCATGCCAGGACGCTATTGCGCCGGCGCCGGGGCCGAAACCCCGCACGCGCCGTCTCCCCGG
>NZ_JCANQV010000040.1:0-28499 GCF_059553635.1 Candidatus Streptomyces philanthi | reverse complement strand
CGGGCACACGGAAATCCCCGCGCGCCCGAGGGCGGCGGGGAGAGGGCCGTACGGGTGAGGGGCCGGGGCTCAGACCTCGTAGTCGGCGATCACCCAGGTGGCGAATTCACGCCACTGGGCCGCGGCCGCCTGATGGGCCGGGTGTTCGAGGTAGCGCTGGAGCGCGTCACGGTCGGCGACGGCGGAGTTGATCGCGAAGTCGTACGCGATCGGCCGGTCGGTGATGTTCCAGGCGCACTCCCAGGCCACCAGCTCCGGGACCGTCCCCTCCAGCGCGGCGAACGCCCGCGCCCCGGCCTGTACGCGGGGCTCGTCGCGCGACACGCCGTCGTTGAGCTTGAAGAGGACCAGATGGCGGATCACGGGGACCTCCGTGCGGGTGGACCGGGCGCGGCGGACCCGCCCGCACGGCCCGAGGCGGTCAGTTGACGAGCTGGGTCATGAACTCGCCGACGCTCTTGGCGGCGGTCGAGACGCCCTCGAAGCCTATCTGGACGATCTCGGCGGAGCGCTTGGGGGAGGTGATGATCGTGTAGAGCACGAAGACCAGCAGCAGTACCGAAATGACCTTCTTCGCCTGCGCCATCCGCCCCGTCCCCCCTGTGACCTGCCCCGCACTCCCCTGTGCGGTCGGGCGAGTGTAACCACACGGCCCGGAACGCGGCGCCGGGGAGCCCGGGACCGACCGCTGGTGATCATGGCCGGAAGTCGATGCGCTGACGCTGTCTTTAGGGACCAAAGACCCGGCACACGGGGCCGTTTGCCTGCCCGCCGGCGCCGCCGCGCCGGGCAGGATGGAGAACGAGTCCAGCGGATCTGGCAGGAATCCGCGGGACCCGGGACCAGACCTCCCTGCGGGGTCCACGCCGTGCACTTCCCCCTGACTACGGCGCGGGCTAGGAGGTTCGGTCCTCATCGGGGGAGGCGGGTTGCCCTCAACACCGCCTCCCCCGAAGCCTCACCCCGCGCCCCGGCCCGGCCGCCCCTCAGCGGACCCGGACCGGGGCCGTGTGCGTTCCGGGGGCGACCACCGGGGGCACCCCGCCCCGCCTCCGGCCTGTCCGCGCCCCCGGGCAACCACCGCCCCGGCCGCCGCGTCCCCCACCCCGTACGGCCCCGCCGTACTCATGTACGCGACAGCGTCGGCCGCGCGGTGGACGCGCCGGCGCGGGAGGGGCGGACTCCCGGCGTCCGCACGCCTCCCGTGGCCGCCGATAATGACTGCACGCACTACCCGAGGGGGGAACCACCAGATGCACACGAACGCCGCAGAACGGTCCGACGCGGCGGCCCTGAAGTCCGTTGCGCCGCGCTCCGGTTCGCGGGTGCGCGGCCGGACGGCCGCCGTTCTCGCCCTGCTGTTCGGCCTGTTCACCGTCACCGCCGGCCCGGCGGTCGCCGCGACCCAGGACACCGCGCCGTCCGCCGCCCGGTACGCGGCGGTGGAGGCACGCGGTACGAGCGGCCACCACGCCGTCTCCCGTACCGTCCACCACGGCCTCGTCACCTCCGGCGCCAGGACGTCGCAGGCGAAGTCCGCGCACGCCGCGCCCTACGCGGACCACCAGCAGCAGCCCAAGAAGAAGATGGGCTTCTTCAAGAAGCTCGGCATCTTCGTGATCGTGCTGATCCTGATCGTGCTGGCCGTCATCGTCCTGGTGATCTGGCTGATCGTCCACTTCGTCCGCAAGGCGTTCCGCCGCAACTGACCCGGCGCGTTGGACCGGCACGCACCGCCCCCGTTCCGGACCCGGAACGGGGGCGGTGCTCGTTGCCGTACGGCCGGGTCACTCCGTGGCGATCGCGCCCAGGACGTTCATCCTGGCCGCCCGGAACGCCGGGACCAGCGCCGCGAGCAGACCGACGACGGCCGAGGCGGCGAACACCGTGAGGATCGTCGTCCACGGGATCTCCAGGGCGCTCAGCCCCTCCTGGGCCAGCACCTTCTGGGCCGCCGCGCCCCACCCCAGCCCGAGGACGAGACCGAGCAGCGCGCCGAACACCGCGATCACCATGGACTCCAGGCGGATCATCCGGCGCAGTTGGCGGCGGGAGAGGCCGATGGCGCGCAGCAGTCCGATCTCCCGGGTCCGCTCGACCACGGACAGCGCCAGGGTGTTCACCACACCGAGCACCGCGACGATGATCGCGAGCGCCAGCAGGCCGTGAACGATGTTCAGCAGCTGACCGATCTGGTTCTCCATCTGCTGCTTGAAGTCGGTCTGATTGTGCACGCTGTACTGCGGATAGGGGGCGAGCGCCTTCTTGAGGGCGGCGTACGCCTCCTGCTCCCTGCCCTTCTCGGCCTTGGCCAGCACCAGCTTGTTGCCCGGCAGCGCGTCGGCGGGGACGTAGCGCGCGACGGTCGCCGGAGCGGTGTACATCGCGCCCTTGTCCATCATCGCGTCGTCCGCGGTGATCGCGGCGACCGTCAGCCGTGCCGTCCGGCCGCCCGTGAACGCGACGGTGAGCCGGTCGCCGACCGTGACGCGGTGCGCGGTCGCGTACGTCTCGCCGACGGACAGGGCGTCCTTGCCGAACGCGTCCTCCAGCCTCCCGGAGACCGCGGTGCGCCGGACGTCCTCCGGATAGGTGCGGTCGACGGCGGACACCCCCCGCTCCTCGGTGGTGCCGTCCGG
Source organism: Candidatus Streptomyces philanthi (assembly GCF_059553635.1). Classification (NCBI taxonomy): domain Bacteria; kingdom Bacillati; phylum Actinomycetota; class Actinomycetes; order Kitasatosporales; family Streptomycetaceae; genus Streptomyces; species Candidatus Streptomyces philanthi. Next base: position 25,860 of record NZ_JCANQV010000040.1, on the reverse strand, counting down.
GGCGGTGACCGCCGCGCCGACCAGCTTGTAGGTGGTGACGTGCGCCAGGTGCGGGACCGACTTGACGGCCTCGGCGGCCCGTTCCACGACGAGGGCGGACTTGCCGGCCGGCTGGACCATGAAGTCCGCGCCGATCGACCGGTCCATCTCGTCGTCGACCGAGGCGACCATGGACGAGCCGACGACCGAGAGGCAGGCCACCAGCGCCAGGCCGATCATCAGCGCGGCGCCGGTCGCTCCGGTACGGCGCGGATTGCGCAGGGCGTTGCGCTCGGCGAGCCGTCCGACCGGGCCGAAGACCCGCAGCAGCGCCGCGCCCAGCACCCGGACCACGAGCCGGGCCAGCAGCGGGCCGACCAGGATGAAGCCCGTCAGGGAGAGGACCACACCACCGGCGAGCCAGGGCGCGCCGCCGCCTGCCGTCCCGGCGCGCGTCGCGGCGTACAGCGCGGCCCCGCCGGCCAGCGTGAGGACCACACCCGTCACGGCCCTCGCCCGCCCGGAACGCCCGTCGGCGGGCGTCCCCGCGTCGCGCAGGGCGGCCATCGGGGAGATCTTCCCGGCGCGGCGGGCCGGGATGTACGCGGCGGCGACGGTGACGAGGACACCGAGCGCCAGTCCGGCCACCGGCGTCGTCCAGGCGACGGTGAGATCGCCGGTGGCCAGCTCCATGCCGATGGCGCCCATCAGCTTCATCAGCCCGACGGCGAGCCCGATGCCCGCGCCGACGCCGAGGACGGAGCCGGTGGCGCCCAGGAGCAGCGCCTCGGCCAGTACGGACCCGTCGACCTGCCGGCGGCTCGCCCCGACGGCCCGCATCAGCCCGATCTCGCGGGTGCGCTGCGCGACCAGCATCGAGAAGGTGTTGACGATCAGGAAGACGCCGACGAGGAAGGCGATCCCGGCGAAGCCGAGCATCGCGTACGTCACCATGTCGAGCATGGTGCGCATCGAGTCCTTGCTGGCGTCCGCGGACTCCTGCTGCGTCCGCAGTGCGTAGGGGACGCGGTCGCCGAGCGCGGCGGCGACGTTCTTCTTCACCTCGGTGTGTGCGACGCCGGGTTCGGCGGTCACGAAGAGGAAGCTGTAGACGCCGGACGCGCCGAGCAGCTTTCGCTGCGCGGCGGCGGTGTCGAAGTAGACGGCCGCCGCGCCGGGGTTGGTGACCTTGAACGTGACGATGCCGCGGATCGTGGTGCGGAAGTCGCCGGTGGGGGCGATGGTGCGCAGGGTGTCGCCGAGCTTCAGGTGGTGCTTGGCGGCGGTGTCGGCGTCGACCATCGCCTCGGTCGGGCCGCGGGGCGCGTGCCCGGAGGTGATCTCCATCGAACGCAGGTCGTTCTTCGTCCAGTTGCGCGCGATCGTCGGGGCGCCCGTCGTCGAGCCGATGTTCCTGTCGTGGCCGTCGACGACGGTGACGGAGGTACTGACGACCGAGCCCTCGGCGTACCGCACGCCGGGCGCCCGCGCGACCCGTCCGACGAGGGACGCGGGCAGCGTGGCGGGCCTGCCGCTCTCCGGGAGCTTGCTGTCCTTCGCGGGGCTCTCGGGCCGGACGGTGACATCGGCCGCCGTCGCCGCGAACAGCTTGTCGAACGTGGTGCTCATGGTGTCGGTGAAGACGAGCGTGCCGCACACGAACGCCACCGACAGCAGGACCGCGACGGCGGAGAGCGCCATCCTGCCCTTGTGCGCCAGGAAGTTGCGCGCCGACATCCTCCAGACGGTCATGACGTCCGCCCGCGTGCGTCGAAGTCCTTCATCCGGTCGAGGACCTGCTCGGCGGTCGGACGGTGCATCTCGTCGACGAGACGGCCGTCGGCGAGGTAGAGCACCCGGTCCGCGCGGGAGGCCGCCACCGGGTCGTGGGTGACCATGACGATCGTCCGGCCCAGCTCGTCGACGGAGCGGCGCAGGAAGCCCAGCACCTCGGCGCCGGCCCGCGAGTCCAGGTTCCCGGTGGGTTCGTCACCGAAGATGATCTCCGGCCGGGCGGCGAGGGCCCGCGCCACCGCGACCCGCTGCTGCTGGCCGCCGGACAGTTCGGACGGCCGGTGCGTGAGCCGCCCGGCGAGGCCGACGGTCTCCACGACCTGCTGGAGCCAGTCGGGTTCGGGCTTGTGGCCCGCGATGTCCATGGGAAGCGTGATGTTTTCCAGCGCGGTGAGCGTCGGCAGCAGGTTGAACGCCTGGAAGACAAAACCGATCCGGTCGCGGCGGAGCCGGGTGAGCTTCCTGTCGTCGAGACCGGTGATCTCCGTCTCGTCGAGGAAGATCTTGCCGGAGGTCACGGTGTCCAGCCCGGCCAGGCAGTGCATCAGCGTCGACTTGCCGGAGCCGGACGGCCCCATGATCGCGGTGAACTGCCCGCGCACGATGTCGACATCGACACGGTCGAGCGCGACGACCCGCGTCTCACCCGCCCCGTACGCCTTGACGACCTGCCGGGCCCGCGCGGCGACGGCCGTACGCCCTCCGTTGCCCCCGTACCGGGGAATGGTCACAGCCGCTGTCACAGGTGTCTCCTTCGCCGTCCGCCGCTCGGATGTCGCGGTACGGGGGACAGCCTCGTGTTCCGGGCGCGCCCGCGCACTGGGGCGGGGCACCGTCCTGAGGTGGGGATATCCCCACCCCGGGGCGGCTCAGCGCCGCTCGTACACCGTCACCCTGCGGCCGCGGACCTGCTCGTCGGCCACCACCCTGAAGTACCGTTCCAGCACGGAGAACTTGACCCGGTCCCGCTCCGCCGACACCGGCTGCGCCACCTCCGCCGCGTCCGTGACCAGCAGAATCCGCCGCTCCGACGGCATCGCCTCCCGGATACGGGACGGCGCGGCCTCCACCCCTTTCAACGTCCCGGACGCCTCCGGGCTCTCCGCCAGCGCGATGTCCCGCAGCCCGCTGAACGCGCCGGGGGAGACCAACCGGGTGTCGCGCCGCGCCGCCGGTACGAACACCACCGCGTCGCCGGGCCGCTTCAGCCGCCGCACGTCGTCCGCCACCGCCAGCACATCGTCCACCCGGCTCGACCAGGACCGCTTGGCCAGCGACTGCGGCAGCAGCGCCAGCACGGCCACCACGACCACCGAGGGGAGGACCCACCGCGACGCCCGCGGGAAGCGCGGCGCGGCCGTCCGCACCGCCGCGCCGATGACCGCGCCGATCAGCAGCGCCAGCCCCAGCATGCTGAACTCGATGTACCGGTCCACGTACAGCGGCCGCACCAGCGAGATCCCGATCAGCGCCAGCTGCGGCACGGCGAGCAGCGGCAGGCCGACGGCCGCCAGGGACGGGCGGCCGGAGCGGGGGCGGTCCGGTTGCGGCTGGTCCGACGGCGGCCGGCTTGATGGCGACCGGTCCGCCTGCGGCCCGCCCGCGCGTGGCCGGTCCAGCAGCGCCCCGAGGCCGCCTATCGCCAGCATGACGGCGGGGGCGATCAGCTTGTGCCAGGTCAGCGGTGGTATCCAGGACACCTGGTCGGACTGGCTCCCGCTGAACACGACCAACGGCAGGACGCCGGCCACCGCGACCATCGACGCCACCGCCCACCGCGCCCACACCCCGCGCCCGGCCCGCGTCCACGCGAGGGTCACCGCGTGCGCGGGCAGCATCAGCAGCGCCATCCAGTTCAGCAGCGCGCACACCAGGACCGTGCCGCCGTACGCCGCCCAGCGCCACGCCCGGCCGCGCCCCTGGACCGCGCTCACCAGCAGCAGCGTCGCCACCCCGGCCCCGCCCGCGACCAGCGCGTACGGCCGCCCCTCCTGGAGGTAGAACTGCACGGACGGCAGCAACCCCAGCGCCAGCCCGGCCCCGAGGCCGGCCCAGGGCCCGGCCAGCCGCCGGCCGATCACCGTCACACAGCCCGCCGCCACCGCCATGGCCAGCACCGAGGGCAGCCGCAATGTCGTCGTCCCGGCCCCGAAGCACGCGAAGAGCCCGTGCATCACCAGGTAGTACAACCCGTGCACCACATCGACCTGCCCCAGCATGTGCCAGATGTCCCCCACCGACCGCTCCGCCACCTGCCACGTCGCCGCCTCGTCCCGCCACACACTCCCCTCCCGCGACATGCCCCACAGCCCGAGACAGAGGGTCCACACCACCGGGAGGAGCCAGAGGGGGAGACGGCGGAGGCGGGATATGGGGGAGGTCAAGGTGGGACGGCCCTTGGGATGGAGGGGGTGGCGGAGGAGTGTGGTTGTACGACGTGAAATGTCGGAAACCGTGAAAGTCATACTAGTGGCGGTGTGCCGAGCGTCTTGATGACGACGCCGAGACCTCCTGGCCCCTGTGCGAGTGGCCGGCAACGCCCGGACCGAGGGAGATTGCCGGACACGTGGGTACCGGGCGTCCGCTGCGTTCGCCGGCTCGTCCCGTCCGCCCCGCGTCGTCGCTGTGGGGGGCCTGGGACGCCGGCCGCCGGGCCAGGCCCGGAGACCGGCGCCGTGGTGGCCCGCGCTGACCAGCGGTCAGGTCTTGTATCGGGCAGCGGCGAAGTTGAGGTGGTTGGTTGTCGCCCCGCCGACGAGGACGATCCTGTTCGCGGGCTGGATGACGACGGCACGACCGCCGTCTCCCAGGCCCGCGAAGTCGGTACGGACGGCACCGCCGACGCCGAAGGTGGTGTCCGGGCTCCCGTTCGTGTCGAGCCGGTACACCCCGAAGTCGCCCGCCACGGGGTCGGCGAAGCTCGCCAGGCCGGTGGTCTCGCCGATGAAACCTCCGGCGACGATCTTCCCGTCGCCCTGGATGGCCAGACCGCGTACCCCGTCCCCCAGCGTCGTGGGGTTGATCTGCCTCTTCCCCGCGGTGCCGAAGGCCGTGTCGAGGGTGCCGTCGGGGTTGTAGCGCGCCCAGCCGGCCTTCACGTCCCCGCTGATCCCGGCGGGGTCGGTGGAGTCGGTGTCCCCACCGAGCACGAACTTGCCGTCGCTCTGCGTGGTGATCGCGAAGGCCAGGTCGTTGAGACCGTTGAAGTCCGTGCGCACCAGCCCGGAGGAGCCGAACGTGGTGTCCAGGCTCCCGTCGGCGTTGAACCGTGCGAGGAGGAAGTCGTCCTGGGTGGCCGTGGTGGAGTCGAATCCGGCGACCATGAACTGGCCCGTGCTCAGCAGGGCCAGGGCGAAGAGGTGACCCGCGTTGCCGAGCGAGACGGATTCCTTTCCCGCTCCGCCCGCGAAGGTGGTGTCCAGGCTCCCGTCGGGGTTGAGCCGGATCAGTCCGGCGTTGGCCCCGGCGGCTCCGACGCCGAGGATCTTGCCGTCGGGCTGGATGACCATCCCGCGGATGGCGTCCCCGGTGGGGCCGCTGATGTCGTAGACGGCCACGCCGCCCGCGCCGAACGTGGCGTCGAGCGTCCCATCGGGATTGAACCGGACCACCGCGACGTTCCCGGACGGCTCGGATCCCTCGAAGCCGCCCACCACGATCTTTCCGTCGGTCTGGAGGGCGACCGCGCGGGCGACGTCCTCCTCGGCGCTGAGGGAGAGGTCCACCTTTCCCCCGGTGCCGAAGGTGGTGTCGAGATTACCGTTCCGGGTGAGCCGTGCCACACCGAAATCCCCGGTGCTGGCGTCACCGACCCGGCCCGCCAGCACCAAGCTGCCATCGGGTTGGACCGCCACCGCGTTGGCGATGGAGGTCGTGCCGAAGTCGACGACGGCCTTTCCCCCGGTCCCGAACGACGGGTCCAGATCACCGGCAGTCATGGCTCACCTCGTCACGCGTCGTGGGTATGAGTCTCACCGCAGAACCTCCCTTTGCTCCGCCATGTCTGGCTGTGCTCACCCGCACGCCGAAAGCCCACCACCGCGTTCCCGCCTCACGCGCGCCTTTCCGCACCGGGATACGCGCGACGGCAGACACCGTCCGCTGTGGGAAAGGCAGAGCCACGGTGGATCCGGACCGGTTCACTCGCTTCGTCCGGGTAGCGTCACCGTCCTGTCCGGCCTGCCCGAACATGAACGCTCCGGGGCGGCGGCCGGTGCTCCCGGTATGCCCTTTCCGGTAGGCCCCAACCGTGCGATTACGGCACACGTAATCCACGAGGTGGCCTGTGCATCACCCGTGCACCGGGTGACCTTGTGTCAGGCGTGGTCAGTGCGGTCGGCCGCTTCGAAGCAGGGTGTGGCGGGGTGCGCGTCGGCACGTGATTCGGCGGAGTGGCACACCCGTCACGCATATGACCGGCCGTCCGCCCGGCGGCCCCGCACGATACGCCGCGCAGAGGATTGTCGGCCACCGGGAGCCCCGCAGCGCCTCGCCGCCTCCCCATTCCTTACCACTTCGCAGGGGAAATGCCCGGGACTCGTGGATCAAGCCCCGGGAGGGACGCAGAAGGCGTACCTTCCCGATGATCCTTTGATGGTCACCGATTGGGCCCGCATTGCGGCGCGGGTCGGGAGGGCACGCCGTGCTCAGCGTGGTCACTGACGAGGGTTCCACCCAGTCCGGTTCCTTGATCGACGAAATCGTGCGTGAGGGCAACCGGCGCATGCTCGCTGTCGCGCTGGAGGTGGAAGTCAGCCATTACACAGCCGAGTTGACCGCCGATACTGACGAGCGCGGGCACCGCCTGGTGGTTCGCAACGGCCACCACCGGCCACGCACCGTGGTCACCGCCGCCGGGCCCGTCGAGGTGAGGGCCCGCGGGTGAACGACCGCCGGGGTGACGGTGAGACTGGCGAGCGCAAGCGGTTCTCCTCGAAAACCCTGGCTCCGTGGTGCCATAAGCCCACGAAGATCTCCGAGGTGCTTCCGCTTCTCTGCCTGCACGGACTTTCATCTGGGCACTTCGTGCCCGCGCCGGAGCAGCTCCTCGGCGGCACGGCCGGTTTGCCGCCGGCGACCGTGACCCGGCTGACCAGACCGCCGTCGCCGGGGCATGCGTGACCCCGAGCTGGTCGTCGGTGACGACGCGATGGGCCTGTGACGGGCGTTGGCCGAGGTGTTCCCCGCAGCTCGGCCGCAGAGTGCTGGGTTCATAAGTCTCGTAATGTCACGCTCGACTCCGGCGGCCTGCACCAGCCGGTGGACATCAGCTGACCGTTTCCCGGTGATGGACGGGGAGGCCGCCGAGGAGGGTGTGGGTGGGGTTGAGGTCGCGCAGGGTGTCGGCGGGGCAGTGGGCGGGGTTCTGGTCCCAGATGGTGAGGTCGGCGAGGCGGCCGGGGGTGAGGGTGCCGCGTAGGTGGTCCTCGCCGAGCAGGCGGGCGGCGTTGGTGGTGTGCAGTGCGACGGCCTCGTCGTAGGTGATGGCGTGCTGGGGCCCTTGGACGCCGATGACGGTCTGGCGGGTGGTCATGCCCCAGACGGAGCGCATGGCGCCGAACTGGCCGACGGGGAAGTCGGATCCGGCGGCGACCAGTGCGCCCTGGTCGAGCCAGCCGCGGGCGGGGAAGAGCGCGGCGACACGTTCCGGTCCCCAGAATCCCCGCTCGACCTCGGCGGTGTCGTGCAGCAGGGGCTGCTGGATGGTGACGGGGATGCCCAGGGCGACGGCGCGGGCGCGCTGGGCGGGGCCGGCCAGGCCGCCGTGTTCCATGACGAGGGTGCCGGCGGGCAGGCCGGGATTGCGCTGGAGGACGCGTTCGTAGACGTCGAGGAGGATGCGCACCGCGCGGTCGCCGTATGCGTGGGTGCCGACCCTCCAACCGCGGCGGACCACGGCCTCGACAGCCTCGACGAGTGCGTCGGGCTCCCAGGTCAGCGTTCCGGAGAAGGCGTGGTCGCACGCGTAGGGCTCTTCGGTGGCCCCGGCCTCCAGTCCACCGTCGAGGAAGAACTTCACCCCCCATACCCGCAGCCACGGGTCGGCGCTGTAGCGCCGGTCCTCCATGGCGTCGAGCAGGTCCTCCACCTGCGCCGCGCTGGTCAGGCCCATCGCCAGGATCAGGGCCCGGACCCGGGTGCTGAGCGCGCCTGCCTCCTGGGCGGCCAGCAGGATGGCGTAGTCGTCAAGGGAGACCGCGCAGTCGCGGACCGTGCCGATCCCGGTGGCGGCGTACTGAGCGCTGGCCAGGCGAAGCCCGTCGATGCGCTGGGCCCGGTCCGCCGCAGGGACGAACCGCTCCACCAGGCCCATGGCGTTGTCGATCAGCCGGCCGTTGAGCCGACCGTCGGCGTCCCGCCCGATCACGCCCCCGGGCGGGACGGGGGTGTCCTCGGTGATGCCCGCCAGACGCAGCGCGTAGGTGTTGACGACGTCGTTGTGGCCGCCGCGCTTGACCAGGACCGGGTAGCGGTCGGTGGCCTGGTCGAGTTCGGCCGCGGTGGGCATGCGCCGCTCCGCCAGGTTGAGTTCCTGCCAGTTGGTGGTCGTGCAGATCCACTCGCCCTCAGGTGTGATGGCGGCCCGTTGCCGGATCAGGTCCAGGAACTCGGGGATGGTGCGGGCGGTGTGGACGGGGACGGCGTGCACGCTGTGCCCGGCGAAGATCAGGTGAGTGTGGGTGTCGTCGAAGGCCGGCAGTACGACGGACTCGGGCAGGTCGTAGACCGTGGTGCGCGCTGTCACCAGGTGGTCGAGACCGTTCGGATCGGGGGAAAGCGCGGCGACGCGATCGCCCCGCACCGCCAGGGCCCGCTGGGGGGGCCTGGCCGGGCACCAGCGTGTGCACCGCCGCAGCCCGGATCAGCAGATCGGCACCGTGTTCCGTCATGGTCTTCTCCCGCACCAGCTCGACGTTTCGTATGCAGCGGGGCACGGGCCGGGTCAGACGACCGGCCCATGGTTGTTCCTCGCAGCCGCTGACCAGACCGTTGTAGGAGCATTCAGCAGCTTCGCACACATCCAGCGGGCTTTCGCGGAGGAAACGCGTCGGTGTTTGTGAGCGGTAGCGGTGGGATTTGAACCCGTCAACATGACGCTTCTCACCTGCGGTTTTCCTGAAACCCCAGGTGAGAGGGGGCGTTTCGATGTCGTTGGATGACGTTCCGTGCCGTTCGATGACGGGTTTCGCTGCATGTGCAGCGAGCTCCGGCGGGGCCGCTCAGCGTCCTGGGTACGCCCCTGCCCAAGCGCCAAGAGGCGGGCGTCGGCGGGCCGCCGACGCGCGTCAGACGGAGTGCTCGGGCCGCTCTCCCGTCTCCCTGGCCGATCGCAGAGAGTGATGTTGGGGGAGTTCCGGCGCGATCAGTCGGCGGAGACATTTTCCGGGAATCGGAGAGCGGGCGGGACCGCGCCGGCTCGTAGAACCGGTCGCAGCCCCGCCCTGTCAGGTGCTGAGGTTGATCAGGAGCCGCAGCAGCCGCCTTCGGCAGCGTCCTCGGTCTTGTCCGTGGTGGCCGGTGCGCCGAGCTGGACGAGCTGCGGTGTGGGGGTGCAGCAGCTGCCACCCTGGTCGGTTTCGGGGGCGTCGAAGAGGCCGGCGCCGCCGCAGACTCCGGTTTCGGGGAGGGTGAGTTCGACCTTGTCGGCGGCGTCGAGGTCACCGGCGAGGGCGGCGGCGATGGAGCGGACCTGCTCGTAGCCGGTCATGGCGAGGAAGGTGGGGGCGCGGCCGTAGGACTTCATGCCGACCAGGTAGATGCCCTGTTCGGGGTGGGCGAGTTCGCGGTGGCCGTGCGGGTGGACGGTGCCGCAGGAGTGCTGGTTGGGGTCGATGAGCGGGGCGAGTTGGGCCGGGGCCTGGAGGCGGTCGTCGAGGCCGAGGCGGATCTCGGAGAGGAAGGTCAGGTCGGGGCGGAAGCCGGTCAGCACGATCACCTCGTCGACGTTCTCCAGCCGTTGGCCGTCCTCGGCGACGAGGACCAGGCGGCCATCGCCGTCGCGTTCGATCGTCTCGGTGCGGAAGCCGGTGACCGCGTCCGCGTGTCCGTCGTCGACGGCTGCCTTCGCGGCGAGGCCGAGGGCGCCGCGGGCGGGGAGCTGGTCGGCGGTGCCGCCGCCGAAGGTGGCGCCGGAGATGCCGCGACGCAGGACCCAGACGGCTTTCGTGCCGGCGCCGTCGTCGGCCTTGGCCAGGTCGGCGAGGTAGGCGAGCGCGGTGAAGGCGGAGGCGCCGGAGCCGATGACGGCGGTGCGCTTGCCCGCGTAGCGGGCCCGTACGGCCGGGTCCTTGAGGTCGGGCACGCGGTAGGTGACGTGGTCGGCGGCCGCGCGCTCGCCGAGGGCGGGCAGGCCGCTGCCGCCTGCGGGGCTGGGCGTGGCCCAGGTGCCGGAGGCGTCGATCACGGCGCGGGCGAGCAGTCGCTCCTCCGTGTCGTCGGCGCGGGTGACGTGGACGACGAAGGGCTGGGCGCCGCGGTCGGCGTCGACGATCCGGTCCCGGCCGACGCGGGAGACGCCAGTTACCCGGGCGCCGGTGCGGACCCGGTCGCCGAGGACATCGGCGAGCGGCTGGAGATACTGCCCGGCCCAGTCCCCGCCGGACGGGTAAGTGCCCGCGTCCGGCTTGGTCCAGCCGGTCGGCGCCAGCAGCTTCTCGGCCGCGGGGTCGGTGACCTCGCCCCAGGTGGAGAACAGCAGCAGGTGCGCCCACTCCCGCACTGCCGCACCGGCCGTGGGGCCCGCCTCCAGGACCAGAGGCTCGATGCCGCGATCGACCAGGTTGGCCGCAGCGGCCAGGCCGACGGGCCCGGCTCCGATCACGACGACGGGCAGATCGGCGGTAGCAGGCAGCTTCACGGCGACTCCTTGCGTGTTTCGACGTTTGTCGATGGCTTGTGCAGCCAGCATTGCAGAGTGATTCGATAAACGTCAACATAGACATTCGTCGAATCAATGCTCCTGATCCCGCGGAGCGCCCTGCTTCGCGAATCACTCCGAGGCTTGATTCGACGTGTGTGAACATAGACGCATGTCGAACGCCGAACTGCTGCCAGTGATCCCGTGCTGCCCGCCGCTCACGGAGCGGCCGTTCACCGCAGAGGAAGCCGAGACGGGCGCGCGGATGTTCAAGGCGCTCGGCGATCCGGTGCGGTTGCGGCTGTTCTCCGCGGTGGCCTCACACGAGGGCGGCGAGGCGTGCGTGTGCGACATCTCCGATGTCGGCGTGTCCCAGCCGACCGTTTCCCACCACCTGAAAAAGCTCAAGGAAGCCGGACTGCTGACCTCCGAGCGACGCGGCACCTGGGTCTACTACCGCGTCGAGCCGTCGGTCCTGGCGGCCATGGGAGGTCTGCTGGGCTCCTCCGCCGCCGGGTGATCCGCTCAGGTACCGGGCCGCGGCCCCCGCGGGGCGATCTCCGCGATCAGGCCCTCGACCAGCTTCTTGATCTCGTCCCGGATCGGGCGCACGGCTTCGACGCCCTGGCCTGGTGAACGCGGATGAGCAGTACGGACGGCTTGCGGGGCATTGGGACTCTCTCACTCCGGGGTGGGATGGGCGCCGTCGTATCAGCACTCAGTGGTGTCAGCCGCCACTGGTGTGAGAATGTCAGTGCATGATGACATCAGTCGATGCTGATCTGATCCGGGTGCTTTCCGACCCGCTCAGGCTGCGGATCGTGAACCTGCTCGCCCACGAGACCCTGTGCACCACGCATCTGGTCGAGGAGACCGGCGCGCGGCAGACCAACCTCTCCAACCACCTCAAGGTGCTGCGTGAGGCCGGGGTCGTCGAGACGGAGCCGTGCGGGCGCTTCACCTACTACCGACTCCGGCCCGACGTCATCGCGCGCCTGGCCGGCCAGTTCTCCGACCTCGCCGAAACCGCCCGCACGACCGCCGAGACCGGCCGGAAGCGAGCCTGCTGATGAAGACGGCGAACGAACCCGGCACGAAGACCGCGGAGGCCGGCGCGGACGCGTCGATCGTCGCGAAGCTCTCCACCCTCGACCGCTACCTGGCCGTGTGGATCCTGCTGGCCATGGCCGTCGGCCTCGGGCTGGGGCGCGTGATCCCCGGCATGGGTGACGCGCTGGCGAAGGTCGAGATCGGGGGGATCTCCCTGCCGATCGCGATCGGGCTGCTGGTGATGATGTACCCGGTGCTCGCCAAGGTCCGCTACGACCGCCTGGACACCGTCACCGGCGACAAGAAGCTGATGATCTCCTCGCTGGTCATCAACTGGATCGTCGGCCCGGCCGTGATGTTCGCGCTGGCCTGGCTCTTCCTGCCCGACCTGCCCGAGTACCGCACCGGCCTGATCATCGTCGGCCTGGCCCGCTGCATCGCCATGGTCATCATCTGGAACGACCTGGCCTGCGGCGACCGCGAAGCCGCAGCCGTCCTCGTCGCCCTGAACTCCGTCTTCCAGGTCGTCGCGTTCGGCCTGCTGGGCTGGTTCTACCTCGACCTGCTCCCCCAGTGGCTGGGACTGGGCGACGGGCAGGGCCTGGACGTGTCCGTGTGGCACATCGCCCTGAACGTGATCGTCTTCCTCGGCATCCCGCTGGTGGCCGGGTTCCTCACCCGCCGGCTCGGCGAGAAGAAGCTCGGCCGCACCCGTTACGAGGCCGGCTTCCTGCCGAAGATCGGACCGTGGGCCCTGTACGGCCTGCTGTTCACGATCGTCGTCCTCTTCGCCCTCCAGGGAAAGACGATCACCTCCCAGCCCCTGGACGTCGTCCGCATCGCCCTGCCCCTGCTGGCGTACTTCGCCGTGATGTTCTTCGGGACCTTCCTCCTCGGCAAGGGCCTGGGAATGGCCTACGACCGCACCGCGACGCTCGCGTTCACCGCGGCGGGCAACAACTTCGAACTCGCCATCGCCGTCGCCATCGCCACCTTCGGCGTCACTTCCGGACAGGCCCTCTCCGGCGTCGTCGGCCCGCTCATCGAAGTCCCCGTCCTGATCGGACTCGTCTACGTGGCCCTGGCCTGGCGCCGCCGGTTCACCCCCGACCAGTAGACCGTCCCCGCCTCCGGGAAGTAGATCGCGTGAACTGCCTGGAACGCCACACCGAGGACCGCACCACGGAGGTGGTCGGCGTATGCCAGGGACGCGACACAGCCGTCTGACCCTCCCCGCCACACCTGGCCTTCCTCGGCCTTGCCGCCGCCCTCTCGACTCCTCGAACTCACCACGTAGGAAACGGTCTTACTTCCCACCTGGCCCTACTTCCTCCGGAACCTCACGTCCCGGTCTCCAGGTGTCCACGATGAAGGGGAAGCTTCACTGAGGCCGGTGGTAGTGCGTGAGGTAGTCGGGGGCGGAGTCCGGGACAGGAGGGCCGTAGACCTGCTTGATGGACAGGCTTCCCGACCAGTGTGCGGGCGCACCGTCCGGACGGTCCTCGGCACCGTGTTTGGCCGTGTGCGTGCCGTGGGTGGTCTTGGCGGAGACCGCACTCGTAGCGTCGTCGAGGTTGATGCGCAGCACCCCGACTTTGTCCAGGTCGGGGGCGAATTCCGCTGAGGTGAACTCGGCCGAGCGGCCGGGGATGACGTGGTCCATGAGGATTCTCAGGGACGCCTCCTTTTCACTGCCTCCGGCTGCCGAGTCAGGGACCGGGAACACATTTCCGTAGACCATGACCGATCGGTAGTCGACGGCGTGATGGAGCGGCGTCGGCCCCGGCTTCAGGGTGTCAACCAGGGTGACGGTGAGACATACCGGCAATCCGCCTGAAGCGCTTTTCGCCACTGCCAGCTCGTGGAGTCGTGCAGCCGGGTAGGAAGGACCGCCGCCCGCCGAACAGTGCAGATGGATTTTCTCGTCCTTGAATCCGTACAGCATGGGGACGGCGACAGTGTAGTCCTGGTAGCCGAACGCGACGTCACAGACGAAGCCTTCGGCGAGAATCTCGTGGACGATCTTTCGTTTGCGTGTGATGCGTTCGGGCATCACACGGCCTTCGTTCTTCCCCTTGACGAGGGGGTATTCCTCGGGGTCGGTGGCATGTTTCATGACGCCCTTACCTCCAGGTTCTTTCCCGCCGCTTTTTCGGGTAATTCTTCTGTGTCTGCCGCGGCGGCGGAAAAGACCATAGTGAGTGACGGCAGAGATGTTTTGCGGACACTCCGAGGCGTTCATCGGAATTCCGGTTCACTGGGCTGCGGGAATTGCCGCCCCGAACGGCTCAGGCCGACATGCGCGGCCCGTGGACAAGTCCGAAGCTGGCAGGGGCGCGGCACTCGCCAGCCACGCCACCGCCGTCCTCGGCACATCTTTGACGAAGAGGCCATACGCGGTGACCGAAGCCATGCCGTTCAGACAGGGCACGCCCCGCCTTTTCCTGCCGCAAGGAGCGCAGATGCCGCGCGGTGACACACCCGTCCGTCTGATCCGACGGCACCACCGGTGGACCGGATGAGCGGAGGACAGCAAAGGGACGGACGGTGACACGCCGCGAGTCCCGCCAGGCGCTGCTCACCGCGTCTGACACACAGCCACGACGATCACCGTCACAGGAGGCGGCATGGAACCCGCAGGCAGCACGGACAGCGCATCGGACATCGAGAAGGAGTTGTCCGCTCTTTGGCAGCAGGCCGAGACCGACCTCAAGCAATTGGTCGGCATCAACTCGGTGTACCACCAGGACAATCTGGAGAACATCGAGAAGGCCGCCACGACGTGCGCGGACCTGCTGAGCCACGCCGGGATGGACGTGGAGGTCATCCGCCTGCCGCCCAAGCCGTTGGACGGCGCGAAGCCACCTACTCCGGCACCGATCGTCTACGCCTCCAGGTCGTGCGGTGATCCCCACGCGCCCACCGTGCTGCTGTACGCCCACTACGACGTGGTGACGGGCAGCTGGAAGGAGGCGTTCGAGCCGCAGATCGTCCAGGGCCGCATGACCGGCCGGGGGTCTGCGGACGACAAGTCGGGCATCATGATGCACGTCGTCACCTGCCGGTACCTCCAGAATCACCAAGACGTCAAGGTGAACGTCAAGCTGGTGCTGGAGGGTGAGGAGGAGCAGGGGACGGACACCCTCGCCACGTACATGAACGATCACCGAGAGCAGTTCAGGGCGGACGTCGTTTCACTCGCCGACTGCGGCAATGTCGCGCTGGGCAAGCCGACTCTGACGACTTCACTGCGCGGCTTCGTGATGGCCGATGTGCTGGTCAGCACGCTTGACGGCGAGGTGCACAACGGCATGTACGGCGGCCCGGCCCCGGACGCGTACATGGCTCTCACCCGCATGCTGGCCAGGCTCCACGACGAGGAAGGCAACGTCGCCGTCTCCGGTCTGAAGGCCACGGCGTGGGGCCAGCACCAGCCGGACCCGGTGGCCTTCCGCGCCGACGCCAAGGTCAAGGACGGCGTGCCGCTCGCAGGCACCGGTTCGCTGGGGTCGCGGCTCTACACCATGCCGTCGATCAATGTGGTGGGGCTCGAAATGGTGCCGCAGGGGAATCCGCTCCCGGCCCCGAAGCCTTTCCCCGTCACGGCGGATTCGCGCAATGTCCTGCAGGCTGCCGTGCGGGCACGGCTGTGCATGCGGATCGCGCCCACCGAGGACCCGGAGCATGCCTTCGACTGCCTCGACACGTACCTGCGGCGGCCCGATGTCAATACGTGGGGAGCTGTCGTCAAGGTCTCCCGTGTCTCCTGCGCGCCCGGCTTCATCGCCTCGACGGAGAGTGGCACGGGCTACCGGGCGGCCGAGGCGGCCCTGCGGACGGCGTATCCGAAGGAGGAGATCAACTACTCCGGGCAGGGCGCCTCGATCCCGCTCACCAACACTTTCCACGAAATCAGCCCGAAGGCCGACATCCTGCTGTGGGGGTGCGAGGAGCCGATCGCCAACATCCACGGCGACTACGAGAGTGTGAGCCTGAACGAGCTCCACTCCATGACCTACGCGCAGGTCCGGCTCCTTCTGACGCTGGCCGGACAGCAGCCGGCCGCCCCCGCAGGCACCGGCGAGCGAGCGCTGGCCGGCACTGCCGCCTCCTGAACCGACACGCCCCCGCACGACGGGAACCGTCCCGCAAGCCGTGCGATCCCACCCCTTCCGACTCCCCCAGGAAGCAGCCATGCCCCAGCAGACTCATGACCTGCCCCGCGCATACGCCCAGGCACTCAAAGAGCTCCGGCCCCAGTACGACCTGAAGGGCATCGAGGGCACCACGGAACTCGCCGCGTGGTTCCTCGGCCCCCGTGGCGAGAACGGCGGCATCCTCCAGGAAATGATCCTGGAGGCACTGCGCTCCCACATCGCCGACCGGCACGACGTCTACCCGAACGACCCCGTCTACGTCACCGACGAGATGAAGCAGACGGATGTGTACGACCAGGCCGTCAAGCAGATGAAGGCAGACCTGGGAGACCTGCTCGATCAGCTCACCGGGTCGGTGCCGCAATTCAGCTACCGCCACCAGGGCCACATGCTCTGGGACCTGACGCTCCCCGGCATGGCCGGCTACTTCGCCGGCATGCTGTACAACCAGAACAACGTCGCCTCCGAGGCATCCCCGGTGACCACGCTGCTGGACGCACTGGTCGGGGAGGACCTGTGCCGACTGCTGGGCTACCCCGAAGCCCCGGCCTCGTGGGGACACATCGCGTGCGACGGAACCGTGGCCAACCTCGAAGCGATGTGGTCGGCCCGCAACCTGAAGTACTACCCCATCGCCCTCGCCCGGGCCATCGCGAACGAGAGCGGCCTGGCGAAGGCCCGCGACATCACCGTCATCGACGGCACAGGACAGCAGCGCAAGCTCCTGGAGCTCACCGACTGGTCGCTGGTCAACCTGCCGATGGACGCCGTCCTGGACATCCCTCAGACCATGGCGGGTCTGGGAATCAAGGACGAGGCCATCGAAAAGGTCAACGCCTATACGATCCAGCAACTCGGATTCGACCGGTTCCAGCGGGAGATGCTGGCCCAGCCGCTCGGCCCGCCGGCGGTTCTCGCCCCGGGCACCATGCACTACTCGTGGCCGAAGGCCGCGTCCGTGCTCGGCATCGGACAGGACAACCTGCTGTGCGTCGAGGCGGACCTGGACGCTCGCGCCAAGCTCTCCCACCGTAAAGAGATCCTGGCCCGCTGCCGGACCGAGAGGCGCCCGGTCATCATGGACATCGCGGTGCTCGGCAGCACGGAACTGAGCGCCGTCGACCCGCTCGCCGACATCCTGGCCCTGCGGGACAGCTACGCCGCCAAAGGCGAGATGTTCTATCCGGTCCACGTCGACGCCGCCTGGGGCGGATACTTCGCGGCGCTCCTGCGGCCCCGCGTCCGCCCCGAACCCGCCGACGCGTTCGCCAGGGCCACCACCACGCCCGAGCTGATGATGAGCGCATACGTCAACAAGCAGTTCCATGAACTGCCGAGGGCCGACTCGGTCACCATCGACCCGCACAAGGCCGGCTTCCTCCCCTATCCGGCGGGGGGCCTGTGCTACCGCAACCGGAAGCAGCGGGAAATGGTCACCTTCTCGCTCAGGTACCTCGTCCACGACGACAAAGACCCGAGTACCGGCCCGTACTGTGTCGAGGGGTCCAAGCCGGGCGCCGCGGCGGCCGGTGTATACCTCAGCCACAAGGTCATCCGCCCCGACCAGGACGGCTACGGCAGAATCCTCGGCCAGTGCCTGTTCAACAGCAAGCGGCTCTACGCCGGGGTGGTCACCATGCACCTCGACAACCAGGAGCCCACGGGCAACCCGCTGTACAAGGCCGTGCCCGTGCAGTGGCTTCCCGCTGAAAGGGACCACGGTGATGTCCAGGCGCAGCTGCAAATGATCCACGACAGGATCGTCAAGCAGAGCAACGACAAGCTGGTCGCCGACGCCGAAGCGATGCGCCTTTTCACAGAGCTCGGCGCGGACCAGGTCATCATCGGCTACGCCTTCAACTTCTACGTCAACGGCAAACTCAACACGGACGTGGAACAGGCGAACAAACTCAACAAGAGGATCTACGAGCAGCTCAGCGTCCACCCCGTCACGGCCGCCGGCAAGGACCGTTCCGCGAAGAAGCCGCCCGAGCTGATCCTCATGTCGTCGAGCCTCACCGCCCAGATGTACGGCCCCGAATTCGTGTCGAGCTTCGCCGACCGCATGGGCCTGGCCCTTCCCGACGACACAGGAGTGGCGAATGTCCCCGACATCACGTTCCTCATCTCCACCACCATGGACCCCTGGATGAGCGACACTGCCGCCGGCGACTTCACCCCGGAGATCATCAAGCACCTGGACGAGGCCGTACGGAATTCCCTCCCCGTCGAAGCCATGTGACACCCCGGCCGGGCCGCACCCCGTCCCACCCCGGTGGACGGCCCACCGGGGTGGGACCGCGGCGCCACCGGCCTCGATCGCACACGGGCGAAAGGACGTCCCCATGCAATCCACGGCCAGGCCCCCCACCTATGGCGAGTGGCCCTCCCCGATCGACGCCTCACTCGCCGCCGGCCACAGCTCCACCCCCAGCTGGCCGGCCTATGTGGGAACCGACGAGATCTGGTGGACCGAGGCACGACCCGAACACGGCGGCCGCACCCTGCTGATGCGCTCCGTCCACTACGCCACACCTGAGCCGGTGCTGCCCGACGGCCCCTGGAACGTCCGCAGCACGGTGAACGGCTACGGCGGCCGCGCATGGTGCGCCGTACCCGGCAGCGGAGGCGCGGCCCCCACCGTCGTCTTCTCCCACTACGACGACCAATGCCTGTACGCCTTCTCTCCCGGCGGCCCCGCACCCAAGCCACTGACCAAACCACTGACCAAATCGGCCGGGAACAAGAGAGAGCTGCGGTACGCCCTCCCCGTGCTGTCCCCCGACGGCACACACGTGTGGTGCCTGTGCGAGGACGCCAACACCGATGAGCAGCAACCCACCGACGTCAAGCGCTCCTTCGTCTCCGTCCCACTGGACGGCTCGGCCGCGCAGGACCCCAAGAAGGTCACCGTCCTCTTCTCCGATCCGGGAAAGCAGCACTTCCTCGCCGGTCCTGTCCTGTCCCCCGGCAAGAGCCGGGTCGCCTGGTTCAGCTGGAACCACAGCGAGGAGCCCTGGAACGACCCCGACATGCCCTGGGACGGCACCGAACTGCACGTCGCCGAGATCGTTCAGGGGCAGCCGTTCCAACCCGTCACCGTCATGACGGACTCCTCCGTGGTCCAGGTGGAGTGGACCGATGACGACACCCTGCTCGCCGTCACCGACCGCCTCGAACACGCCGTCGGTGACAAGGACCGCTGGTGGAAGCTGTACAGCATCGCCCGCGAGAAGAACGGCAGCTGGGGCACACCCGAGATGCTGCCGGGCCAGCCTGAGAAGGAGGAGTTCGGCGGTCCGCCGTGGGGGCTCGGGTACCGCTGGTGTGCCCCGCTGACCGGCGGCAGGATCGCCGTCGTCCACGGCATGGGTGCGCAGCAACTCGGCACCCTGGACGCGGACGGGAAGCTGCTGCCATGGGCGACGGAGTACACCGAGTGGACCGGATGCCTCGACGCCCGCGCCGACGGCGAGTACGTCGTGGGTGTCGCGGGCAGTCCCCACAAGGCCGACGCGGTGATCGAGGTGCGCCTCAACGGAGGTGAGACCCGCAAGATCAGTGGCGGCCCGACGTACGAGGACATCAAGGACTACCTGCCGACGCCGGTGGACCTCCACGTCCCCAACCGCCACGGCGAGACGATCCACGCCACCGTCTACCCGCCCGGCAACCCCCACGCCCCCGCGCCGCCCCCCGGAGCACGGCCGCCCTATGTGCTGTTCGTCCACGGCGGCCCCACGGCCCGCGCCAGTCGCAGCCTGGACCTGACGGTGGCCTACTTCACCAGCCGGGGCATCGGCGTCGCCCAGGTCGACTACGGCGGCTCGACCGGCTACGGGCGCGAGTACCGCAACCGGCTCCGGCAGCAGTGGGGAATGCTCGACATCCAGGACACCGAGGACATCGCAGTGGCCCTTGAGAGCGAGCCGTACCGCGCGGACCCGGAAAAGCTGGCGATCCGCGGCGGAAGCGCGGGCGGCTTCACCAGCGCCGTGGCGATCACGACTGCGGTGTCGCACGTCACCGACGACGCGTCCGCCGGCGGCCAGGCGCCCACCGGTAGGACCTTCCGAGCCGCCACCGTGATGTACCCGATTCTGGACCTGCTCGCCTTCGGCAAGGGTCTCACCCATGACTTCGAGTCCAGCTATGTGAAAAGCCTGGTCGGGGATCCTTCCCCCGACCACGACGAACAGCGGTACCTGGACCGCTCCCCGATCGAGCACACGAACCGCATCGACGTCCCGTTCGTGATCCTCCAGGGCCTGGAGGATCCCATCTGCCCGCCCCTCCAGTGCTACGACTTCCTCAAGACCATGATGCGGGAGCGGACCGCGAAGGAGTGCCCGAGCCACGCGTACATCGGCTTCAGCAACGAGACGCACGGCTTCCGCAAACAGGAGAACATCGTCACCGCCCTGGAGGCTGAACTGTCCCTGTACGGTGCCGCCTTCGGTTTCACCCCACTCAAAGACGCACACCCCGGGTAGCGGCCCTGACCGTTGGGGCCGGGTCTTTGCCCGGCCCCAACGGCATCGCCACGGAAGCCCTTCCAGGACGCGTCCACGGCGATGTACCGCTTGTCATGGACGATCCCACGCGAGATCCGCGTCAGCCGGCCCATCCGAAGGGGAACCTTGCCTCCGTCCTGCGGGGCGGCCGCATCCACAAGAACCAGCTCGACTGAGACACCGAGGCGATTCACGCGGAATCGGGCGGCATGTATGGGGCCCGCCGGATCACCTTGTGTCCTGGGGCACAAGGGGGCGGATGTGGCCCGTTGCACCGTCGAGCGGTTGATGACCGAGCTGGGTATCGAGGGCGTCATCCGTGGTCGGCGGCGCCGCACCACGGTCCCCGAGCCGTCGGCGCCAATCGCCGACTGTCCGGGGCAGGGCCCCTTCGCGCGCAGTCTCGGCGGCGGTGCCGATCGTAGGTGGGCGGGGCTGGTACAGCCGATCCCGTGGCTGACGCCTTGAGGTAGCGGTGGGACCCGGATCCCACGGAGGAGACGGTGCGAGGCCCCGAGTTCTCAAGGGGCACAGCCGTCCATCCGGGTTACGCGGGTCGCGACGCGCAACACCACCGTGCCGCACATGCACCACGCAAAAACACCCCCCTGACCGCGTTTCCGCAGATCAGAGGGGTGTTTGTGAGCGGTAGCGGTGGGATTTGAACCCACGGAGGAGTTGCCCCCTCACGCGCTTTCGAGGCGCGCTCCTTCGGCCGCTCGGACACGCTACCGAGGGAGATCCTAGCCCAAGGGGGGCCGTGCGCCGAAATCGGTGGGGGGACGGGGGTCAGCGGTCGCGGAAGAAGGCGGTGAGGAGGGTGGCGCAGTCGTGCTCCAGGACGCCGGTGATGACCTCGGGGCGGTGGTTGAGGCGGCGGTCGCGGACCACGTCCCACAGGGAGCCGACGGCGCCGGCCTTGGCGTCGCGGGCCCCGTAGACGACCCGGTCGACGCGGGAGAGCACGATCGCGCCGGCGCACATCGTGCACGGCTCCAGGGTGACGACGAGGGTGCAGCCGGACAGCCGCCAGGCGCCGGTCCGCGCGGCCGCCGCGCGCAGCGCGAGGACCTCGGCGTGTGCCGTGGGGTCGCCGGTGGCCTCGCGTTCGTTGTGGCCGGTGCCCAGGACCGTGCCGTCCGCGTCGAGGACGACGGCGCCCACCGGGACATCGCCGGTCCCCGGGGCGCGGGCGGCCTCCGCCAGCGCCCGCCGCATCGGCGCGGCCCAGGGATCGCGCAGCGGGTCGGGTGCGGGGGACGAGGACGCGGAGGCGGGAGGGACGGTCATGCCCCCAGTGTCGGGGACGGGTGAGGGAGGGCGAGGGGGCGGGTGTGACCGTCGTGCCGTCCCGCCCCGTCGCGCTCCCTACCGCACCGCCTCCAGCACGTCCGTGCACCCGAGCGCGTCCGCGATGTGCGACAGGGCGTCGCCGTCGAGGGTGAGCAGGGCCGAGGCGCCGACGCCGAGGTCGGCGAGGAGCTCGGGATCGCCGAGCGGGCCCGGGGGCGGGGCCAGGGCGGAGGGGTCGGTGGTGTCGTCGGCGTCCTGCGGGTCCGGTTCGGGTTCGCCGTCCTCCGTGCCGTCGAGGTCGAGGCTGTCCAGGTCGGTCGTGTCGTCGTCCTCGCGGCCGAGCAGTTCGTCGGTGAGCATCGCGCCGTACGAGCTTTTCGCGGCGGCGGCGGCGTGGGAGAGGAAGATCCGCGGGTCGTCCTCGCCGTCCACCCGGATGACGCCGAACCAGGCGTCCTCCTGCTCGATGAACGCCACCACCGTGTCGTCGTCGACCGCCGCTTCTCGGGCCAGATCGGCCAGATCGGTCAGGGTTTCCACATTGTCGAGCTCCGTGTCGCTCGCTTCCCACCCGTCTTCGGTGCGCGCGAGCAGAGCGGCGAAGTACACCGTGACTCTCCCACTGTCCTAGGCGTGCCGGGCCGGGCGGGGGCGGCGCTGCACGCCGCGGGTACCGCCCCTTGCGGAATCGTGGCAGAAACAACGCCCTCGCGGGGGGTCTTCGACGCTGCGTCGTGCCGAGGTTCTGCGAGAAGTCGCTCACGTGCCGCAGCGCGGAGGGCCGGGCGGACGGCGCGCGGGGGCGCGGACGGGGTACCGCGCGGCGGCGCGGAGCCGTACCCCTACCAGCGGAACGTCCGCATCCGCAGGATCTGCCGCATGCGTGCGGCGCGGGCGCGGCGGGGCTGGACACGGTCGCGCAGTTCCTTGGCCTCGCGCAGTTCGCGCAGGAACTGGGCCCGGCGTCTGCGGCGCGCCGCGTCGCTCTCGGGCGGCCGGGCGGTCCCCGGGGGCGGGACGTCCGGCGTCGTCGGTATGCCGTCGGGCTGTTCGGAGTCGCGCACTGCACACCACCTCGGGGCGGGCTCCGCCCGTGCGGGGGCCCGGCGCCGGGTCGGTTCGCCGGGCATACCTGTCCAGTTTCCCGCGTATGGCCGGTTTGATGCCATCTGCCGCGGGAACGGTGATCCGCGCCCCGGGGCTCCCGGCCGTGCATGGCTCCCCTCCCGGCTCGGTTACTGTCGATGTCATGCGTATCCACGTCGTCGACCATCCCCTGGTCGCGCACAAGCTCACCACGCTGCGCGACAAGCGCACCGACTCCCCGACCTTCCGGCGGCTCGCCGACGAGCTGGTCACCCTGCTCGCCTACGAGGCCACCCGTGACGTGCGCACCGAGCGGGTCGACATCGAGACCCCGGTGACGACGACCACCGGTGTGCGGCTCTCGCACCCGCGCCCCATGGTCGTCCCGATCCTGCGGGCCGGTCTGGGCATGCTGGAGGGCATGGTGCGCCTGCTGCCGACCGCCGAGGTGGGCTTCATGGGCATGGTGCGCAACGAGGAGACCTACGAGGCGCACACCTACGCCACCCGGATGCCCGACGACCTCTCCGGCCGCCAGGTCTACGTCGTCGACCCGATGCTGGCCACCGGCGGCACGCTGGTCGCCGCCATCCGCGAGCTGATCAAGCGCGGCGCCGACGATGTCACCGCGATCTGCCTGCTGGCCGCGCCGGAGGGCGTCGAGGTCATGGAGCGCGAGCTGGCCGGTACGCCTGTGACGGTGGTCACCGCCGCCGTCGACGAGCGGCTGAACGCCGACCGCTACATCGTGCCTGGCCTCGGCGACGCCGGCGACCGGATGTACGGGACGGCGGGCTGACCCCTCCCCGGAACGACCCTCGGGCCCCTCGCCGGTCAGCGGCGGGGGGCCCGAGGGCGTGTGCGGCGGCGGTGGGACGGTCCGCCGTCAGCACTTCGAGGGGGCCGGTGCGGGCTTCGGTGTGGGGCTGGAGAGCGTGACCAGGGACTTCGCCGCGTCCTTGGGGGAGGCGAGGGCGCTGAACGTGTCGCCGATGATCAGGTCGACCTCGGCGCTGCGGCGCCCGTCCGTGCGCTGTTCGGCCCCGGCGAGCTGGGTGCCGAGCACCTTCAGCGGCCCGGCGGCCGTCCTGCTGCCGAGGAGGACGGCACTGCCCTTGACCTTCTTGTCGTAGTCGGGGGCGGCGTTGCCCACCTTGCCGATGGTGAAGCCGCGCTTTTCGAGGGCGTCGGCGGTGGTCTTGGCGAGGCCGCTGCGGTCGGTGGCGTTGAAGACGTTGACGGTCATCTCGCCCGGCTTGGGCAGCCGCGGGTCGGGGGCGGCGGGGGACTCCTGCGAGGCGGCCGGTTTCTGCCGGTCGCACTTCTTCGGGTCCTGCGCGGCCTGGGCCGTACCGCTCCGGCCGCCGAACAGGTCGATGAGCTGCAAGGTGCCCCAGCCGGCCAGGCCGAGGGCGCAGACGGCCGCGACGGCGGCGAGGACGATCCGGCGGATGTTCGGCGGGCGGCGCATCCGCGGATACCTGTCGCCCGTGACGCGGTACTTCTTACCGCCCATCCCAGGGGGCGTCAGCATGCTCATGGGCCGCAGCGTAGTGGCGCAGGAGGCCCGTGCCTACTAAATGATCAATACGTGGCGCGGGAGCCAACCCGAAAGGAGCAACCTCGGCCGCCCTTGGTCACCAGGGCGTTCCGGGACGGCCGGGCCGGGCGTCAGTCCAGTTCGAGGACGCGGGCGTGGAGCACCTGGCGCTGCTGGAGGGCGGCGCGCACGGCGCGGTGCAGCCCGTCCTCCAGGTAGAGGTCGCCCTCCCACTTCACGACATGGGCGAAGAGGTCACCGTAGAACGTCGAGTCCTCGGCGAGCAGCGTTTCGAGGTCGAGTTGCTGCTTGGTGGTCACCAACTGGTCGAGGCGTACCGGGCGCGGGGCGACATCCGCCCACTGGCGGGTGCTCTCCCGGCCGTGGTCGGGGTACGGACGCCCATTTCCGATGCGCTTGAAGATCACACGGAAAGCCTACCGGGCGAGTGGTGGCGGGCGCAGCCATCCGGGTGAGAGCGAACCGGGTGATCATGGGCAAAGGCCGACGAATCCCAGAGGTGTTGCCCCTGCTTTCCGCAGTTTCCCGTACGACAGCGGCCCCCGCCGCCCCCGCGCTCTCGGGCACGGGGGCGGCGGGGGCCGTCGCGGGGCTGCCGCCGGGGGAGGAGCGGTCAGCGCTCCCGCGCGGTCGTCACCACCGGAGGGCGTCCTCGGCGGAGGTCTGCCAGTAGGTGACCTGGGCGGCGTTCGGCTCGACGTAGACCGGGCGGCCGCTGTCGATGCCGGTGCCGGTCGGCTCGCCGTCCCGCGTCAGCTGGAACGTGAAGCGGGAGATCTCCTCCCCGGGGCCGCCCGAGCCGTCCCCGGAGGAGGTGAGGATGCCCGCGTAGGCCGTCTCGTTGGGCTTGAGCGTGACCACGGCCTGCGGCTTGCTGTCCTTGTTCACCGCGGTGACGGACTGCTGGCCGTCGACGAGACGCAGCAGCGGGTACGGCTGCGAGGCGAACGAGCAGGTCTTGTCGGAGAAGTTCGTCACGGTCAGCAGCATGTGGTTGATCGGCCGCTCCGCCTCGCCGGCGTGCACGCGGAGCAGGCCGGGGGTGCAGGGCACCACGTCCCCGGCCTTCGCCTGCGCGCTGTGCGCGACCGGCGCGGCCTGGGCCGGCGCCCCGCCCTGGACGGCGGTGAACGAGAGGGCGGCGGTGGCGACCAGAGCGGCGGCGGCGACCTTGCGGCCTCGGCCGGCGGTGGCGGCGAACGACATGGGGCTCCCCTTGCGGTGTAGGGCGTCGGTGACGACCGGCGGGTGACGGTCGGCGGTACGGGAACGAGCTTCTTCGCGGCCGCTGGTGATCGGCTAACGCCTGGCTAACGCCCCGGAGTTGCTCCCTCGGGCGCCGGTCCACGGGGCGGCGCGCCGTCCGGACCCGTAGGGGGGACGGGCGGCGCGGGCGTGTCGCCGAGGGGCGTCCGGGGCGGGACGTCGGTGGGTGTGGGACGGGGAGAGGTCCCGGGGGCGGGCCGGTCGGGACGGGCGGAACCGGTCGTGGGGGGCGCGGTCGGCGTGCCGGGGCGGGCGCGCTCGGAGGGGTCACCGGTGACCGGGGGAAGCGGGCCGGGGACGAGG